>CAZFSX010000001.1:0-58671 GCA_964522115.1 uncultured Pseudobdellovibrionaceae bacterium
ACTCTTGTGGATAGCCATGAAGACCTACCTGTTGAAGAAGCAGATCTGAAGCGCTTAAATGACATTGAACTGATTCCTTTCAAAAAGACATTCAAATCTCGCGCTGAAATGGTGATGACAGCTCATATACTTTTTAAAAATGTTGATCCTGATTGGCCAGTGACTTTGTCTGAAAAGTTTTTGAAAAAAATCTTACGTGAAGACTGCAAATACAGAGGTCTTGTCATCACAGACGATCTAGATATGAAGGCAATGTCCAAGCACTACGATAAAGCGAAGATCCCTGTTCGAGCTTATCAAGCTGGAGCGGATATTTTACTTTATTGCAACGAACCCGACAGTCCTCCTGTTGCGATTGAAGGCATGGTCGAGGCGGTTGCCCAGGGTGCTATTTCTAAGGACGATTTAATGAAATCCCACGCCCGTTTGTTAGAATTTAAAAAAGAACACCTCCAAAAACCCGAGCCTTTAACTTTGCATGAAGCCACCCAAATCATTGGATCTTCTGAGCATTTTAAGCTGAGTCAGGCCATTGCGGCGAAGGAAGTTCCAACAGATCTTCAGGCAATGAATTAGGGCTATTGCGCAAAGCGTCTAAATTTGGTAGGATTGGCCCCTAGCACGGAGGTCCATATGTCCTATGCTTTGCCAAATTCCGAACGCACCCTAAGTTTTATGGGGCTATCAAGCCTTCTTCATGCTGCTTTATTTATCGCTACTTCCATGGTGGTCATTTTAGCTCCAAAACCTAAGCCTGCAGAAATTATCACCATCGAAATCCAAAGTCGTCCGCAAGCATCTGGAGGCTTATCTGGTTTAGCTTCGGGCCCCGCGGGGGCTCTTGCTCCAGCTGCTCCTATTCAAAAATCAGCAACGCAAGCAAACTCAACTCAAAGAACTCAACATCAAGTGAAGGTTGTTGCATCGAAAGCTCATCGGATTTCTTCAGCAAGATCTCACACAGCACAGGCTGTTCACATCCCCCTGAAGCAATCCCGTCAGCCCGTCGCTCAACTTTCCAAAGCTCCCCGTAATCCCATCACCTCCCCCCGCCAAGCGGCCATCCCTAAAATTGCGAAAGCCACACCAGTTCAAAAAACAGGCCCAGTTGTGCTTCCACATGTCGACTTTGACCAAGCCCTGCATGAAGAAATCAGTGATATGGATGAAAAAGACTTTCAAGATGACTTTGACAAGGCTGATAAGTTGGCAGTGAAACACTTATCGAAAAAAAGTGATTCTGAATTGAAGCAACTTGAAAAGGAATTTCAATCCTCGGAAGAAAGCCAAAAGATGGCTGCCGCTGCACTTGAAAAAGATATTCAGGAACAGAACGCAATGATGGAAAAACGATCCAAAGACCGTTTGCAAAAATCAATTTCAGAAATGGAAAAACAAGCTGCAGCAGAAGCTGCTGCGAACGCTGCCGCATTGGCCGCCGCTGAAAAGGCACGAAAAAATGCTGTAGGATTTTCTGGAGGATCTTCGAATCACGGAAACAGTAAGTCCTTTGGAAATGATCCCGATGGTGACCCTCTTTCTAATCGAATTGCTGGCAATAAAAATGGCTATGGAAGCGGGGGTCGCAATAGTGGTCAAGGAATGGGAGGCACGGGACAAGGTGGAGTAAGATCCTTGGATGAACTAAAACAAATGCCTGGGAATGCTCGACCATCTTATAGCCAAGACGACCGCTACCATCGCAGACAAGGAAATGTCATTTTTCAAGCTTATATTAATAGCGCAGGAAGACCGACCAAGTTTTCGATGTCGAAAAGCAGTGGCCACCCATCGTTGGATGAGAAAACGTTGGAAGCACTTAAAAAGTGGAAGTTTTATCCGGGACAAGAAGGCTGGGTAGAGATCCCATTTCTGTGGGACCTCAAAGGAGGTCCACAGCCAATGCCTTCTTTACTGAGAAGAAACGCTTCAAGATAAAATTAGTCTTTGAATAGTTCTTTTGCAGAACGAGTAGTTCCGGCACTTCTTTGTGCGGCTTTGCGTTTGCGGCCAGATGTAGCTTTTTTGCGCTCGCGACGATATTCAGTACGTTTTGTTTTTGAAGCCATGACTTCCTCCTAAAGATACGAGTGGAAACCAAGACAGCTATCAAAATGGAATCACCAAGTCAACGGAATGTCTTGCAACCAGCTGACTTGGGGTCTTTGAACTTAAATATCCATAGTGAACACCAAATTTTGGACCATGAAATCCAAATCCTGCACCATATTCTTCCTTCGAGTTTTCTGGCGACCAGGCCGCCCCCATGCGCAGATTCAAGAAGCTATTTAGGTAATGCTCAAGCCCCGCACGGTAGGTATTGATCGCATCGGAATTTTCAATATCCATACGAAGACGAAAAACAGATTGAAAAACCATTGCAGATCCAAGCGCATAAAGCGGGGATTGACGCAGATGCTTTGGTATTTTTGACGACTCCGTCAAAATATTTTCAGCCACGAAGCCTATTCCCCAGTTGTCGCTGACAGCATAGATACCGCCCAAGCGCAGGTTCGATTGACTGTAATTTACGGCTTCGTAAATATCTGTTTTTTGCAAATATCCACCAATTCCAAAGTAAGTTTTTTCTGCCACTCTATTCGCAAAACTGATTTCTACTAAACTTTGACCTGAAGTTTCTTTTTCAAGACTGGTTGTTTTTTTGCGATACTTGATAGCCGCTGGCAGCCAATTATCTTCCGTTGCATCGATCAGGTTCACTTGAAGCTCTTGGACCTGTTGTTCTTGCTGTAAGTCAGACATCTGTTTATAGGCACTCAGGGACGACGAAAAAAAGAACCCTCTCATTGCAGCAATTGAAGCTGGATTTGAGGATGGCCCGTCGACAATATCAACACTGGCTCGACCAGCTCCTGCTAAACTGCTGGTCACGGCACCACCGTTTTCCATCGCTTGAACGGGATGCAAAATAAAAATACCGCTTAAAAGTGAAAAACAAAAAAGAAAAGAATGGATATATTTCTTCATGACCTTAAGGATCCATCGGGCAAAGAAGGCTTGTCAATGGACAAGCCTTTCCACCGACTTTATTTTTCGAACTTGTTAAATACTTGATCGCAAGATCCGCTCATTTTCATTGTTGAAAGTGACTTCTGAGAAGGAATAAATGGCCATGGGTTTGTATCAGAAGAAGGATTTCTGTCGGCCCTCATCAAAAAGTCACCCTTTTGTAGCATCTGCTGAAACTGATGTTCATAAAAAATAAACAGGCCTGTTCTAAGCCGTGCTTCTTTCATTTCACGCATAAACATGAGAGCAGCTTGCAAGGAAATCTGAGTCAGATTCTTATAGCTTTGAATTTCTGCCTCAAGCAGACTGCGTGGAATATCCTCTAAGCCAATCTTAAGTTGATTTGTTTTATCTACAGAAATCCGCTTCGAACCTTTGGAAATTTCGTCTTGGTAAAACTGAATGCTAGACTTCAAAAAGGGAAACGAAAGAGCTGCCACTCGGATAAGATCCGCTTTTGACATGGAATCTTTTTCTTGCGCAACTGATTCTGAAAAAGTTTCGTAAATACTATGAAATGGATTCGCATCATGCTCCATAATAGAATCGCTCATTGCCATTGGTTTTTTTAACAACAAGATTCGCGTCTTTTCATCGAAACCGTTTGCAATTTTAAAGAATCGAGACAAGACACCCGAGTCTGCCTTAGAAACTTGAGTCCAAATTCGAGCACCCCATAGCGATGGATCTCGAGAATTTCTTGCATCCGAAAGAAACTGTAAATTTCTAGGTAAATCATTCAAAACTTCATTGATAAAAAAGTGAGTTCCAAGTTGCTGATCGACCTGCAAAAGATATTCGAAGCATAAGATTAAGTTATCCGACACAGAGAGCGCTTTTCCGTCTGCACGTCGATTCATTATTTTATTTTCAAATCGCTTTTTTAAAAACTCCTGTATCGCAAGAATACTTTCAGAAGGTACTCCTTGAAAAAGATGAATGTATTTTAAAACAGGTTCAAGATCAGATTCTGCCGCAGAGTTAAGAGAGACACTTCGACCTTCACTTTCATATTCCAAAAGAGCCAAAGGCAAAGAGTCATGCCAAAATTGATAAGGCTGCCACTCTAAAGGAACGGACAAGCCAACTCCTCGCCGAACAGCATTGACCATTTGATGCAACTTATTCGAGGGAGAATTCTGAGTTTGATCTAAATTAACTTGAGTGACAACAGAGCCCGCCACCCCTGGAAGCGACATCAGCACATGGAGCACAAAAAAGCCGCAAATAAGTTTCCATCTTTGATGCAAAGACATCATAACTCCCCCATAGAATTAAAAAACGATGTTCATTCTGTATCGTTTTCTAATTCAAAAAGGAAGTTATTTTTATGTCACGATATTAACCCAAAATCGACGCACGACAAAATACCCCAGAGAATCCATCTGAAGTTTTAATTCGAAGCCCTTGTGCAGACAGAAACATAGCGCATACAGCGCACGATTTTTCCTTCTGTGGTGATACATTGTTTTTTTTCAGTCAGATTTGTTGAAGTACCTGCATAGTCTAAACTCAAACGCTGACCTGCAGAAGAGCATGCCTGAAGGTTTCCACCAACGATACATACCGAACCACTGACCACTTCATTGGAAACAGTGGGAGGAGTCACTTCACCACTTCCATAACAACTATTCACACCTTTTACAGGCACAAGACAAAGCAGGTTCGAAGTGGACTTCCGAATATCCCACAGATGAGATGGCAAATGTCGACGTAACATTCTAACAGCGGATAAGGTCGTTGAATCTGTGATAGGACCTGGTGAACAGACATTTCCTATTGCATCTTCAGGATCAACAACAGGATACCTTGCACAAGTCCAAGAGGGCATCGTCGCAGTTCTTTCGCTGGGCTGGGTTTCTTCAACCCCTCTGACCTCAAAACTTCCACTGCCACTGGGTACATTAGCAAAGTTCAAGGAGTAGTTCCGACCATACCATTTCCCTTGCTGGAAGTTTCCTTTACTATCTACAGGAGTGACGACCATATCACCGTCTTTAAAGTACGAACTTAGAAAAAGCTGTTTATTGCTTAGGTCATTTGCAATACCAGCAATACCTCGCAAAGTTCCAGAAGAACCCAGCAAAGACATTGGGATTGTTCTGTAAATTCTTGGCAAACTTGCAGCAACAAAAGCGGCCTCAGGAAAATAGGAAGTCATCGTATTTGAAGTTAATAAAGAAACAGGTTGAACAATTCCTGATTGTGATAATATCCCCAAGGGAGCACTTCCTCGAGCCGAAGAACCTTCCACTTCTGTATCCACTCCATTCGTCAGAGCGATGACTAAAGACGCTTCCGCATTTTTAGGAGATGTTTGAAGAATTGATTGGACCATATCTTGGGGCACAGATATTTTACTTTTTGGGTTGGCAGGATCTTCCCTTCGGCCATAGTTATTCAGAATATAATCAGTAAATTCTTTGCGAAGCCCCAAGCCCACATATTTCGCTGGATCATCATAGGCTCCAGCGCGAATCATGAAATCATCTTTCATTGTGACACTTGGATCACAACCATTCACTGTAATTTGGTTTAAGACAACGTCATAAGCGAAGGGCACATTCGACATTTTTGCATCCAAAGAGGATGCATTTTCACCCTCGGAATCCGATGGAGCCTGTCCACAGTTTTGAAATGAAAATATAATTAGACTGGAACCAAGAAGCAACGCTAGCGTTTTCAATTTTATTGAAAAATGAAGATATAAGGACTTCATACGGTCACGCAGCATAGAATTTCCCCCCAATGCAACCATCTTACCACACCAGAATGAAACATCTTCAAAAATTCTAAACATGGATCATTTCGAGACAGCCAAAAGTCCTTGTCAAGCCCACAAAGGTTTGAGAACAATGATTCATGTCGAAAAATTTTTCTAAAAAAGTAAGAAAAGCTATCATCCCCGCCGCAGGTCTAGGAACTCGTTTTTTACCTGCGACTAAAACTGTCCCCAAAGAAATGCTGACCATTGTCGATGCGCCCATCATTTTTTATGTTGTCCAGGAAGCTATTCAAGCAGGCATAGAAGACATTGTCCTTATCCAGGGCCGCGGAAAAACAGCCATCGAAGATTTTTTTGATGTCTCTTTTGAGCTTGAGGAAACACTGCTTCGGACTAAAAAAGAATCCCTTTTAAAAGACTTGATCCAAATTCGAAAGATGGCCAACATCATCAGCGTTCGCCAAAAACAACCTCTTGGACTTGGACATGCGGTCCTTTGTGCTGAACGCATTATCGGCGATGAGCCCTTTGCTGTTCTATTGGGTGATGAAATTATGCTTTCTCGTGAGGGTGAAAAAAACGTAACTTCACAACTTTGTCAACTGTATGGACAGACCGACAAGTCCTCGATTGCAGTCATGAAAGTCGCAGATACTGAAGTTTCAAAGTATGGTATTGCTGAATTTGATTCGACAAATATTCATGAATTTATGGAAGTAAAAAATTTGATCGAAAAGCCAAAGATCGATGAAACACAAAGTCGTTGGGCGCTTCCTGGAAGATATGTTTTTACTCCAAGCATATTCCAAGACTTGCAAAAAACCCAACCGGGAAAGAATGGCGAAATTCAGTTAACAGATGCGATGAAATCCTTGCTTCAGCGTGAAGGCATTGTTGCGACAACTTTTTCTTCAACTCGTTTTGATGCTGGTGATAAGCTTGGATTTCTGAAAGCAAATATAGAAATGGCACTGCATCGTCCAGAACTTCAAGAATTACTTCAAGAATATCTTCTTGATTTAGCTTCAAGGATAAAAAAATGAAAATACTCTGCCTCCTTTTGATTGCATTACAATCCCATGCTTGGATTCCTCGTGGAATGCAAATTCTGAATAAAGCTGTGGAAAACTCGGGTGCAGGCCTTTACCAAATTGAGTATGAAGTTCAAATCCCCGTTGGGGTTGATACCTATGCAATCAAAGAGCGATGGTTGATCGAAAATGATGGAACAATGAAGGTCACTGCCACCGGCTTGCGTGAATTGAAGGATCAATTTCAATGGCAAGCTCTGTATACCGGTGGACAAAAATACCAGTTGACCACTCAGGGAAAAGTCAATGAGCCGCTTCCTGTTAGCTTCATAGAAAGAGTTTTTCACTTTCGGAACTCTGATTCATTTGCCAATTACTTAGTCCAGCAACAGATTGTCCCATCATCTATTTTTCAAGGATCTAAAAGAGCGCTGAAAACTTTGACAGATATAAGCAATCAGACCGAACCCTTCATGCGACTTTCTCGAACAGGAGGAAGTATTGCTTTTGCGTTTGGTACTCCCTCGGCAACGACGGCTTCGGAAAATAATCCTGGCTTATGGATAGATCAAGATCAGTTTGTTGTTCGAAAGTATCGTGATCCACGTCAGGTGGAGGTCCTAGCAGATCAATTCCAAACCTATTCTCGAGGTCTTGTGCACCCCAAGGTTCGCACAGTTAAATGGGGATCTCAAACATGGAATATCCTAACGACTCAAGTTCAAACTAAGCCTTTTTCACAAAAAGAATTTCAAGCAAGCTCTTTAGATACCTTGAGCAAAAATACAATTCCTCAAGAACAACTCAAAAATCTGATTCAAGAATTCTATTCCAAATTGAGGTAAATCATGTCCACAGGCGAATTTTGGAAAGTCGCCACAGATACTCCTGTGGATCAACTTTTTACCTACCAAGCCCCGATGGAGTTGGTAGAGTCTTTGGTTCCTGGGCAATTCATCAAAGTCCCCTTAGGTCGCGGAGGAAGAAAAGTATCTGGTATCTTGATTGAAAAACAAAGCGAAGAACCTACTTTTGAAGCAAAACAAATATTGGAGATCCAGTCGGAATATCCTATTCTTCCACAAAATTTTATTCATTGGTGCCAGTGGTTAGCGAAATATTATCTTCATCCTTTAGGAGAAGTCTTGCATCTGTCGCTACCTCCTTTATCAAAAAAAAATTCTAAGAAGACTAAGAAATCAGATCCAAGCATGGGCGATCTTCAGAAGGCACAAATCCCAAGACCCGCACTATCTGCAGAACAAACTATCGTTTTAGAATCAATCCAAAAAACACAAGGCTTTCAAACACATCTTCTTTTTGGCGTCACGGGATCTGGCAAAACAGAAGTGTATATGCATTTGCTTGAAAAAGTTCTTGCCGAAGATAAAAGTGCAATTGTCATTGTCCCTGAAATTTCTTTAACACCTCAATTGATTGATCGCTTTGTCCACAGATTTGGCAAGCAAATCGCAGTTCTTCATTCTCAACTAACACCACGTGAAAAAACAAATCAGTGGTGGGACATGATAGAAGGAAGAAAAAGAATTGTGATCGGAGCAAGATCCGCTCTCTTTTGCCCTCTTCCTGATCTTGGAATGATCATTGTGGATGAAGAACACGAATCCAGCTTTAAACAAGATGAAAAGTTGAAATATCATGGCCGTGATGCCGCTGTCATGCTGGGCAAGTATCACCAGTGCCCCGTCGTCTTGGGATCCGCAACTCCAAGTTTAGAATCCTGGCATAACTGCCTTCAAAAAAAATATCATTTACACAAAATGGAAAATCGAGTGATGGATCGACAACTTCCAATTGTGGACATAGTGGATTTAAGAACGACTCCCAAAGAAGAAAATCATGATCTTCGCCCCAGTTGGTGCAGTCCTTTCTTGTTCGAAAAAATTCACGAAACTTTGGAACGTGGAGATCAAGTTGCTTTATTTTTAAATCGAAGAGGGGTCGCCCCCTTTGTCTTATGCCCCGCCTGTGGACATACTCGAGAATGTCCTAATTGCGATATTTCCTTAACTTTGCATGGGAAAAGTCATCTTGTTTGTCATTATTGCGATTATCATGAAAACCTAAAGACAAGATGTCCAGACTGCAATGAAGATGAAATGAAACCTGTTGGTCTAGGCACTGAAACACTTGAAAATGATATGCGTAGATTATTTCCAGAAAGACTGATCGTGCGCGCTGATCGCGACGAAATTCAAGACAGAGTTAGTTTGGAAAATTTTATTCGTCAGATGGAATCTGGAGCCGTGGATATTTTGATCGGAACGCAAATGATTGCCAAAGGCTTGGACTTTCCCAAGTTAACACTTGTCGGACTTGTCCTTGCCGATATCGGTTTTCATTTGCCGGATTTTCGATCCACGGAACGAAGCTTTCAAATTTTAACCCAAGTCAGTGGAAGATCAGGAAGGCATGTTCAGCCGGGACAATCCCCTGGTCATGTGATTATTCAAACTTTAAGTCCCGAACACCCAAGTATTCAGTTCGCGCAGAACCATGACTTTCCTGGCTTTGCAAAACATGAGTTGGAGTTTCGCAAGATCCTGGGCTATCCCCCCGTCGGCAAGCTCGTCTCGTTTCGCGTTCAAGGAACTCATTTGGATCGAGTTCAACAAACAGCTAGACTTTTGTCTGAACGCGCCTGGGCTTTAAAAACACAACGTCCTCATTTTGAAAACTTCGAAATTTTAGGACCCACAGAAGCTCCATTAGCAAAGCTACGAGGGCAATTTCGACATTTTTTGTTGATCAAAAATCCGCAAGGAACCCCCCTTAGTGCTTATTGTTCCCAGCTTTTATCGGATCAAAAATGGGTTCCTGCAGGAGTTCGTATCGTTGTGGATGTTGACCCACTTCATCTTCTTTAAGACAATAATTCTATGTCAAACGTCAACTGTCCTCGATGTGGTAATTTATCGACAGGTCTTCTTCCGGTGGAAGAGGGTCTGCGTACAGCATTAAAAGATGCCGGAGTCGCCGAAAATCTTCCTGCTGATATTTGTGGAACATGCTATGCCCAACTTTCAGCCAGTGTTGGGCGTGGAGGAATGCTCCTTGCCAGAGAAAAGGCAAAAGAACAGAACAAATTGATGCTGTGGAAAAGTCGTGTGAACTTAATTAAAAAAGCTAGAAATCATATGGCTGAAAAAGGTTTTTCCGAAGCAGCTGTTGCATATGAAAAATACATTCGTGTCCTTGAAATTGTCTTTGATGTTGAAAAGGGACAATTAAGTCCTGAGCTTTTCAAAGATTCTGCTCGAACCCCAGAGCTGACCGTCGTCGCTTCTGTTTATTGGGATTTAATGAGGATCTACGACACGAACGATAAGTACAACGACCGACAACAAACTGCCTCAAAAAAACTCACGCAATTTTTGAAGTTTACTCCTATCTATCCCGACATTATGCGAAAGGCGGAATCCTTTGCGAAATCAGCAAAAAACCCTGCCGTGTTCAAAAGCTTTGTGAAATCTTCAGCTCAAGCAAAGGGACGCTGTTTCATCGCCACAAGTGCTTTTGAAAATTGGGAAGCGCCCGAAGTCCTGTACTTACAAGACTTTCGCGATCAGGTTTTGATGAACTCCGTCTGGGGACAAGCTTTGATTAACTGCTATTACAGGTATTCTCCTCCATTGGCTTTTTTCATTGATCAGCATCCTGGCTTAAAATTCCCTGTTCAATGGGGTTTGCGTCAGTTCGTCACCTTGTTAGAAGTACGAAATTTGCGAAAGAATGACTTGCAATGATACCCCGCTCTTTGAGAAGGTAAATCATGTCTGACACAAAAAAAACAAAATCAAATCATTACGACTACATCATTGTTGGAAGTGGGCTTACAGGCCTGTCTATTGCGGCGAAGTTATCTTCTGAAAATTTGAATGTGCTTCTTCTGGATGGTGCTGATACCTATGGCGGATTTAACCACAACATTCATTCTGCAAAACTAGGTGACTTCGACAACGGCTTAAGGTGGTTACCAGATACACAGGCATGTAAAAATGCGTTGCAATTTCTTTCAAAAACCCTGGGGCAAGAAATCAATTATCATAGAAAAGATTCTGCAGCCGTGACTTTTGAAAATGGCCATTTGCGACCTTTTTTGGGCTTTGCAGATACTCCCCCAGCCTTTTACGAACAACTTCGTTATTTTTTAAGCGAAGCTTTTTTGCAAACAGACATCCCTGTCCACCAGTGGCCAACAAAACTTTTTGAAAAATTTCAAGGCGAATACATGCCACGATCATGGGTGACAAAATTTATCGGAGAAAACCATCGCATCCAGCAAGTGATCGTCAATGGTCAAAAGTATTTCTCCGCGGATAACTTTATTTATGCAGGACCTGTGCGCGGTTTAAAAACATTACTTCCAGACGATGCTCTCAGCGCGAAAAGCAAACAAAAACTGGCTAAAAATGATTATTGGACAGCACTGTGCTTAGATCTGATGCACGATCATCATGTGACATCTTCCACTTCTCTGCATGTTTTGAATGGAACAACTCAAGATGAAATTGGTCCATGTGTTGGACAATTTCAATTTCGAGCTATTGGAGATTGGCAATATTCTCAATGGGTAACATTTTTATCTGATGATGATGCGGAAGATTCAGAAGTACTTGGTGCGGCATTAAAAAAAATGAAACGACAAATTAAAAGAGCCTATCCAGCAGCATTTGATAATTTGAAATATGAGCGCATTTTAGTTGTTCCATCAATGGATGGAAACGGTGATTTAAAAGTTCAAAAGAATATGAATCTGGCTAACTACAATAATTTATTTATTGCCTGCAGCCAAATGAGCCCAGAAAAAAATCTTGTTGGAAGTCTGCTTCAAGCAGAAAAAATGACATCCCTTTTGCTTGGAAGTCCTTTGTCTGAGATTCAATCCAACGAGACCGAAGACCTTGATGATCCCATGGAACTTTAAAGTTCCATGGCCTGAAGCTTGCATCCTTCAATTTATGAAATGATTTTCCTGTCCCGCAGTCTGTTTTATTGATTTAAAACAGACTGGGCGGACCTATTTTGTCACTGTGACTAACGGTTTGACGGAGGAGGCTATATGTTGTCCAAAATCTTAAGCCTAAGTTTTTTTATAAGTTTACCCTCATTTTCGGCTTCATCTGTATCCTGTGCAGATATTTTTGCGTCACAGAGTTCAATGGAGCTTTTCTTAAAAAAGATTCTTGAGACACCCACCGCTGAAACTGCCTCAACGCTCAAGAGCACGGCAAGCAAATCCTTCCAATTTCATCGCCTAAGAGATTTTAAAATTCCTAACGTTCACATTTCCCATGCCGTGTACTTCTCAGAGGGGCAACTGATGCTGATCGAAATTGACAAAGAGGGAAAGCGACCAATTCAACATATCAAAGGTTCTCATTTTAAGGATCATGAGGTCGCGGTTGTAGATCTGAGAAGTGGTCATATTGTTTCTCTCTCGTCTCAATTTAAAAATATGGATGATATCGATATCCCAACCTTTGAATCCTCAGGATTAATTCAGCCTCGTCTGTCAGCAAAAAATCAACTTCTTCCCCAGCTACTGGTGGAACCCAAAAAAAAGATGAGTCAACACGCTGATTTAAAAAATATGCTGCCTTACCAAGCTCCTTTGGTTGGAGCCCTAAATATCCAACAATTCAGAATGGGTCGATCCGCATTCCCTCTTCGCGACCGCCTGTTTGTACATGATACGTTTCTGATGATCCCAGAAAAAAATCCTGCAGACTTAACCCAATTACAAACTATCGATCCAACCGTCAAATCCACAAATAGCGACCATGTTGCTCTTGGCATCTTTGATCACTCAAGTCCGCATAATTTGTACCGAACCGTGCCTCAGCACAAACTAGAAAAAAGCCAAAACTTGTTTCTTTATCCTCGTGAAGAAGAAATTAAAAATTATACGTTGAATTCTCGTTTTTTTGCCGGGATGGTCAACGAAGGCCAGCTAAAAATTAGAATTTGGTCAACCCGCAATGGAAAAATCATTAAGGATTTACCTACGGATATCTTTCAGTATTTTGACACGGATCAAGCCCTTTCGCTGTACAGCTCTGCTCAGGGACGATGGCTTGTTGTTTTTTCAAATCAAACACTTTTAATTTTCGATGGCCATACTTTGGAACTTCAGGAAGCACGCCAGACGCCAAGTCATTTTATCAATCAAGTTATTTTTAGTGATTCTGAAAATGCGATCGCTTTCCAAGATAAATACCATGTCTTTCTATGGCATAAGGAAACTCCCGATCAGTTCACGACCAATCCTCCAACAAACTTCAAGGTTGACGTTTTATCAACACAAGGAATTTCCCAATGGATTTCATTGCCCTCAGACCAGGTCATTTTATTAAAGCCCATCCTTCCACAAGATTCCGATTTCCATTCAAACCAAGAAATGACCAGAGAAAAACTTGAAGAACAATTTGGATTGAGACCATCGTCCCACCGATGGCGCGCATTTAAGGCCAAGGAACGGAATCAACTCAACACAATGATGGAAGTCGCTCCTTCAAAAGATTCTCATTTTACCTTAAACATGTTGCCTACGGATCTTCCAACCACGGCATTCAGTGCGGGCAACCATTCCTTCATAAGCTATACAAACCAATCCGACGGCACCGCTGAATTTGTTCTTGTCAAAGTATGGAGAAAAACCATTGAACCCTAACCATCAAACTGCTATCACCTAGCATCACGAGGGGTTACGTGTGCAATTAATTTTGGAAAGAATATTTTTATTTGCTGTTGGGTTCCTTCCATCAGCAGCTTTCGGTCAAAGCTGCGATCAAATCTTTCCAAACTCATCCCCCTTGGAAAATTCCCATCGCCAAAAGACTCAATCCTGGTTATCTGAAATACTTTCTTCCAATCTTTTGCCAGAAGCTTCGAAGTCCGATGGAAAATCGGTGGATTTTTCATTTCAGTTAGTTCGTAAAAAAATCCTATTAAAAGAGGAAATCAAGGGCGTATTGTCGGGTGACGGCCTTTATTTTTTTACGCAACCTCAAAGTTTGGATCTCACAAAACCGGACTCACGCCTCTTAGATGTTAGATCAAATGCATGGGCCTCGGTCGATCACGACTATGCCTCGATCAATCGATCGGCATTCATCCAAAGTGGTGGACCTCTTTGGTCCCGCGGATCCACGATTCAAAAACCTGAAGACAGGCTCCTTTTAAAGCAAAACGATGCCTTCCATATCAAATGGTACAATCCCAACGGCACGATCAAGATCGCCCAACGCTTTACATTCCCTGTTCAATCTGCCCTGCAAATTCCATCGCAAACCGCTTGGGTTGTTATCCCTGAAAAAAATAGAGATTACTTGGCGGATCTTTGGCAAAGTCAAAATAAGAAAAAAATCCTGTCAGAATATTTCAACCAACCCATTCTTATTTACGGCCAAGATTCTATGCATAAAGATTTTCGCTTTGTCTTAGAAGATAGCCACCATTTAACTTCGGGCGATGATTTTTTATCACCAACTCCGACTTGGGCCATCGGACCCCACTTTATCGTTCGAGCTGTATCGACACCTGCAGACTCAATTCATGATTTAAACCCAGAAAAATATCCTTTATTGGAAAATACACTCTATGAAAATGAGATCTATTTTTGGAGTGCCCGGAACGGGAAAAAGCTGATCCATCTTTCAAAAAACTTCTTCTTGAAATCCTTGATTGTTGATCCTCTTCTGTCTATCAAACTTTCACCTGATGAAAACTTTCTTGCATGTATTTTTAAAAATCATATCCGCTTTTTTCATCTTCCAACAGAAAGCTGGAAATCGGTTTTATCTTGGGATCATCTTTCTGCGGAAGGAAATTGGAATCCCGAAGGATCTGTTTTTCTGGCTCAAGATGATTTTCATTTTTTGAAGTTTGAACGTGAATCTGGTAACGCATCTGAATTATCATCCTTCTTTGAGGGCCAACAGTTTCACTTTCAAAGTTTGCCTAAAAAGAACTATGGTGAAAACGCAGGAAGTCCCCATCAGCCCATTCAATGGCTCAACGACCGTGTGTTTGTCTCTCGCCCAGAAGGCCATCAAAAAACAATCATCGTTGATGTTTTGACGGGGAATTCTCTTCACCAAATTCTTGATCATTTACCAGGCCTTATCTTTAACAATAGCAACATAGCGTATCGCGTTATTCGCTCCGAAGGTTCCACTTCCTATCAGCTTGAAGTGTATCAGAAGGTCCATCAGCAGCCTAAATAGACAGCCTGATTCGAAGGTTTATCTTGCGTCTTCGCCTACCTGCATGTTAACACCGACAGTCTAAATTACTCACTTTTTAGCACAACCAACTGGTCTCGAGGATGGTCCTCGAGCGCTTACCCCAAAAGGGGTCCCTGCTGAAAAGGTGGCCTAACCAGAAGGAGAAAATATGGCACAAGTAACGATGAAAGATATGTTGGACGCCGGCGTCCACTTTGGACACCAAACTCAACGTTGGAATCCAAAAATGAAACCTTATGTCTACACAGCTCGTGGAGGCATTCATATCATCGATCTTCAAAAAACTGTCAGCAAAGCAAATAGCGCTGCTGAGTTTATTAAAGAGGTTGCAGCAAAGGGTGGAAAAATCATTTTTGTTGGAACAAAAAAACAAGCTGTAGAACCCATTCTTGAAGCTGCTGCAAAATGCGGTCAATTCCACGTTACAAAACGCTGGTTGGGTGGAATGTTGACAAACTTTGAAACAATCAAATCAAGCATCGACCGCTTGAAACGCATCGATCAAATGCGTGAAAAAGGCGAACTTGACTACTACGGAAAAAAAGAACGCTCTAAAATCGAAAAAGAATCTGTACGTCTTGCTGATTTCTTAAGCGGTATCCGCGATATGAAAGAAACTCCAGCGGCGATGTTTGTTGTTGATTTGCCTAAAGAACACATTGCTGTTGCAGAAGCAAAACGCCTTGGAATGACTGTGATCGGCATTGCTGACACAAATTCGAATCCTGAAGAAATCCAATTTCCAATTCCTGGAAATGATGATGCTATTCGCTCGATCAAACTTTTTGCAAACTTGATTGCTGATGCTTACCTTGAAGGAGCAAAAGACTACGAACAACGTCTTCGTGCTCAAACAGACAAAGCGTCTGACGTTGCTGCTGCAAAAGATGCGAAAGAAGAAAAAGCACCTGCTGCTGACAAGCGCCGTGGACGTGCTCCAGCGAAAGCTGCTGCAACTGAGAAAAAATCTTCTGGACCAGAAGTTGTTCGCGTGAATAAACCACGCAAATTGGTTGCTGCGGGTATGGCGGAAATCGTTGAAATCCAAGCTGAGCTTGAAAACGAAACATCTTCAACAGAAGGCGATAACAACTAAGGTTGTTATCCCTTTTTGTAAATCTGGAATTATTTTAAAGGAGTTGGAAAATGAGTATTTCTGCAACGATGGTAAAAGAACTGCGTGAAAAAACAAACGCGGGAATGATGGATTGTAAAAAAGCCCTTGAAGAAGCAAAAGGTGATTTCGAAGCTGCAATTGAATGGCTTCGCAAAAAAGGCTTGGCTTCTGCTGCTAAAAAAGCGGATCGCTTGGCCTCTGAAGGACTTGTTCATTCTTACATCCACGGCGAAGGAAAAGTTGGCGTGATGTTGGAAGTTAACTCCGAAACAGACTTTGTTGCTCGAAATGAACAATTTAAAGCTTTTGTGAATGACATTGCTCTTCATATTGCAGCAATGAGCCCAATTGCAATTTCTACAGATGAAGTTCCTGCGGCTTTGATTGCAAAAGAAAAAGAAATTCTTCGTGCAAAAAATATCGAACAAGGCAAAAAAGCTGAAATGGTGGACAAAATTGTAGAAGGCCAAATTAAGAAATGGTTGTCTGAAGTTTGCTTACTTGAGCAATCTTTTGTTAAAAATCCAGATCTTAAAATTGCTGATTATTTGAAAGAAACCGTTGCTCGCATCGGTGAAAACTTAGTCATTCGTCGTTTTGTTCGTTATGAATTGGGTGAAGGTTTGGAAAAACGTTCCAATAACTTTGCTGAAGAAGTTGCTGCTCAAACGAAGGGGCACTAATTGGCGCTTCCAGCTTATAAACGCGTCTTACTTAAACTTAGTGGCGAAGCCTTGGGTGGAAAGTCTGGAACTGGGATCAACACACAGGTCATCCAGCAAATCGCTCAAGAAGTTGCTGAAGTATTTCATAAGCATGTTGAAGTTGGTATTGTCATTGGCGGCGGGAACATCTTTCGGGGTGTTGCCGCTTCAGCCGAAGGTATGGATCGCGCAAGCAGTGACTATATGGGTATGCTTGCAACAGTGATCAATGCCTTAGCTCTTCAAGATGCTCTAGAAAAAGCCGGAGTTCCTACGCGTGTTCAAACCGCGATTGAAATGGCAGAGATTGCTGAACCTTACATTCGTCGCCGTGCTATTCGTCATCTTGAAAAAAGACGCGTGGTTATCTTTGGTGCTGGTACAGGCAATCCTTACTTTACAACAGATACGGCTGCCGCTTTAAGAGCAATGGAAATCAGTGCTGAAATCCTCATGAAAGCGACGAAGGTTGACGGTATTTACGATAAGGATCCTGTGAAGCACAGTGATGCTGTCAAGTTTGACCAACTTAGCTATATCGAAGTTCTTAACAAGGGCCTCAAGGTAATGGACTTAACTGCCGTCAGTCTTTGTATGGATAATAAACTTCCGATCCTCAGCTTTGATCTTTCAACTCATGGAAATATACTTAAAGCAGTGATGGGCGAAAAAATTGGAACTTTAGTTCGTTAACTTCGCAAGGAGAAACAACATGCTTAATAACTTAAAAAATTCGACTCAAGAAAAAATGAATAAAGCGACAGAAGCTCTGTCCAATGAACTCAAAAAAGTTCGCACAGGTCGAGCTCAGGTCAGCATGCTTGATAATATCAAAGTGAATTACTACGGTAGCATCACTCCTCTGAATCAAGTTGCTGCAGTTTCTACACCCGATGCAAAATCTTTTTTAATTTCTCCGTGGGAAGGTTCTCTTTTAAAAGAAATTGAATCTGCTTTAATCAAAAGTGATATCGGCATGACTCCCATGAATGATGGAAAAGCCATCCGCTTAAAAGTTCCTGATTTGACAGAACAACGCCGTAAAGACCTTGTGAAACAAGTTAAAAAACTTTCTGAAGATGCAAAAGTTTCTGTCCGCATGGCTCGTCGCGATGCCAATGAAGAAGTCAAAAAAGCTTTAAAAGATAAAGCCATCAGTGAAGATGAAAGCAAACGATCCAATGACGAAATTCAGAAAATGACAGACGATTATATTAAAAAAATCGACTCTATTACTGAAGAAAAAGAAAAAAGCATTCTTACGATTTAAGGAACTTCATGCAACTGCCAGAACATATTGCTATCATTATGGATGGAAATGGCCGCTGGGCACAGTTGCGCAAGAAAGAACGCACCTTTGGGCATATCAAAGGTGCCCGTACAGCGAAAAAAATCATCACTCACTGTTCACGCTTGGGCATTAAATATTTAACTTTATATGCTTTCAGTTCTGAAAACTGGCTTCGGCCCATGCTGGAAGTGCAATTTCTGATGACCTTACTTCGTCGTTATCTTCGGAAGGAAACCTTGAATCTTGTGAAGGAAAATATTCGCTTTTCTGTCATGGGTGACCTTTCAAAACTTCCTGCAGATATTCAGATCGCCATTGCTCAAACTCAAGTTGCAACACAAAACTGTACTGGTTTGCAGGTTTGCTTCGCTCTCAGCTATGGATCTAGGCAAGAAATGATTCATTCTTTTCAAAAAATTGCAAAACAGATCGAAGCTGGTGAATTAAAATCACAGGATATCAACGAAGACTTAATCCATCAGAATCTTTATCTACCAGAATTCCCAGATCCTGATCTGATTCTTCGCACAAGTGGAGAAAAACGTCTTTCCAACTTTTTACTATGGCAAGCCGCCTATAGTGAATTTTATTTTTCAAAAGCTCTATGGCCTGATTTTACTACTCAAGATCTGGATATAGCGATAGCATCGTATCTACAACGCGAAAGAAGATACGGAGCCATTGTTCAGCATGAAAACTCTCATCACTAGAATTCTATCCGCCATTGCAGCCCTGATCCTTGTTGTACTCAATCTATATTATTTCAAAGCTAACGGCGCCATTGGCATGGTCATTCTTGCATCCATTCTTTGTCATCGGGAATACCTAAGGCTAATTTTTCCAAACTCAACTCCGCCGATTGGAATTAAAACATACTTTTTCTTTGCGTTGATCCCCCTTCTGATTGAACTAGAACACCCTGATGTTGGCCTACCAATCCTGTTTTCAAGCCTGCTTGCAGCTTTGTCTATTCAAGTTTTTAATACCGTAGAAAACTCTCTCCAGGCGTCCCTCAATTTATCTCTCCGCTTGGCTTTCGGTATCATCTATTGCACAGCCCTACCCCTTTTTGTGTTGAAGTTGATCCGCCTTCACTCCGGATTAGATTGGTTTTTGTTTCTTCTGATCAGCGTCTTAGCCGGTGATACCTTTGCTTATCTTTTTGGACGCCTTTGGGGGACAACAAAACTTTTACCACAGGTCTCACCAAGTAAAACAATCATGGGTTCATTGGGCGGCTCTGTGGGGTCCTTTATTTGTGGTGGTGCCTACAGCTACATTGCCCTGGGAAGCAGTCCTCGACTTGCTATCACAATGGCATTTATTGCCCTTGCTGCTGGATTCTTAGGACAAGCCGGAGATCTTTTTGAATCCCTTCTGAAACGGATTGCAAACCGAAAAGACTCGGGAACTCTGATGCCAGGTCATGGAGGAATTCTGGATCGTCTTGATGGAGTCCTATTTGCTGCACCGTGGATTTATGCTGTTGCTTTTTTTCTAGAAAACTAACTTAAATTAAAATATTTTTTGACCCTTTGATCTATAGGAAACGACCTTGGTCTAGCCCTTGATTCTGTCACTTTATGCCATTGTCCTTCTGTCGAAATCATCATAAACTAATCACTGTTTTTATAGCCAACCAGACCCCAAAAAGGAGTCATGTTTTTTATGGATATTATTATGAATTATCTACACCAAGGTATGTCTGCTGTTCTGCCCTTCGTCGTTCTTTTGGGCGTACTGATCTTTGTCCACGAACTTGGTCATTTTTTGGTTGCTAAGTTTTTTGGAGTTCGAGTTGAAGTGTTTAGCTTAGGCTTTGGAAAAAAATTACTTAGCTACAAAAAAGGGGATACAACTTACTGTATTTCTCTTATCCCGTTGGGTGGATATGTCAAAATGTACGGTGACGAAATCGGCTCAGATATTCCAGAAAAGGAAAAACAATATTCCTTTACTCATAAGCCAGTATTACAAAGAATCGCCGTTGTTCTTGCCGGCCCAATGATGAATTTCTTTTTTGCCATTCTTGTCTTTTTTTTGGTTGCACAAATAGGTGAAGAAGTTCGCTCCCCTGTTGTTGGTGATATTCCTGTAGGTTCCGTTGCAGCAAAGGCGGGAGTTCAAAGCGGTGACCTTATTTTGGAAGTCAACTCAGCGCCAGTGAAAAGCTGGGATGAGGTTCAGCGAAATTTACAAGTTTCAAAGAACCGATCAGCTTCATTAAAAATCAGACATCAAGATGGCTCTGAAAAACAAATTGAAGCCATCACTGAAATTGTCCCCAATCCAAATCCTGTCAGTTTGGACGATTATATCGCTGACATTCAAGGCCTAAGTTATATCTCGAAAGCAGCCTCTGTCGGAGTAAAGCCCGATTCCATTTTAGCTAAAGCTGGATTGCAAACAGGCGATGTCATCACTATGGTCAATGATACTCCTGTTAAATATTTTCGTCATCTTGAATCCGTATTACAAACTGTTTCCAGTGAAAAAAAATCCATTCAATTTCAAATACAAAGACTCAGTCTTGACGAAAAAAAGAATGACTCAAAAACAATTTCTTTCGAATTGCAGGACTCCATCAAAGATTTATCTTCTATCGGATTAGAGTCCTCGGAACTGTTCCTTGCGAAAGTTTTGGATGGATCTCCAGCACAAAAAGCAGGATTGATGATCGGCGATCGAATTGTGGAAATTAACAATAACCCCGTTGAACACTGGGAACAAGTTCTGCAAAATATTAAATCTTTCTCCGGAACGGGCAGTATCTCCATCAAAATTCGACGAGGGTCGGAATTGAAGGATCTTTCGATGACTCCCACAATGACCACACAATCGAATGGTCTTGGAAATGAAGAAAAACGATTCACCATCGGAATCATTCCATTTATGACCCAAGGATCTGCATCAACAACCGTCATCAAAGCTGATGGATTTTTGAATGCTTTAGGTCGCGGCTTTCAAAAAACAATCGATGTCAGTGTGATGACCGCGGTTTCGTTTTTAAAGCTGATCCAAAATAAAATTTCTCCCAAACACATCGGAGGAGTTATTGCAATTGGCCAGGCTGCCAGCGAAACTTTTAAAATAGGTATGTCTCACTTTTTGCAAATGATGGGACTCATATCGATCAATCTATTCATTTTGAACCTACTTCCCATCCCTGTTTTAGACGGAGGACACCTGTTGTTTTACACTATTGAGGCACTTCGAGGGGCCCCTGTCAGCATGAGGAAGATGGAAATTGCTCAGCAAATTGGTCTTTTTTTGCTGATGAGCTTGATGTTGCTTTCATTATTTAATGACTTTACTCGAATTATCAGCAATTAATTCTGACTCTTATGAGTTACGAACTAGCCGTCGACAGCAGCACATTTCACGGAAGCTTGGCCATCGCAAAAGATGGCCAAATTCTTTTTCAAGAGCAATGCCTTCATCAAAGATCTCATAGCGAATTTTTTAATGCTTCTCTTGAGCGAGGCTTGAAACAATTGGGTATTCACCCCCGACAACTTGACACAATCTATTATGACAAAGGTCCGGGCAGTTTCACAGGTCTTCGAGTGACAGGTAACCTTGTCAAAACTCTAAGCTTCTTACACCAGACACCCGTCGTTGCAGTTGACTCTTTACATGTTCTGGCTGCACCATTTTTGCTTCAAAAACAAGATGTCTTGGTCGTCATGAATGCCTTCAAAAATTTGTTTTTTTCCTGTGCATATCAAGCCGACAAGCAAGTGTTGCAACCCAGTTCCGTCAGTGCTGAACAACTTCATCAGCTACTGAACAATGCCTCCGGCCCCCTTGCTTTAGTGGGAGATGCCGTCGATCTATTCCTTTCCACATGTTCTGAAAGTCAAAAAAAACTATTTCTTCTCTCTGAAAACCATGTTCACACTCCATTGGCCCAAACACTGATTCAGTGGGGAAATTTTTTTAAAAAACATTACGGGACCTTAGACTGGAATTTCATTCAACCCCTTTACCTTCGTGACTCAGAAGCCGAAGAAAACCTTAGAAAAAAATCCAATTTAATTTAAGGTTTGTATGAAATCGGATGTTGAGAAAAAAAAGAAATCAAATGTTGTCTCTTTGCATCGTCGTCGCAAGGGTTCTGCAACTCACCTGTGGGGCATAACTTCAGGAAAAGGCGGTGCAGGAAAATCTTTTGTTACGTCTTCCTTGGCATTAACTTTATGCAAACTGGGTTACAGTGTTGTTCTTGTGGATTTTGATTCAGCAGGGCCTAACTTGCACACCATGCTTGGATTAAATCCCTCAGTAAAAAATTTACGATCATTTTTTGAAGATGAACGTCCCTTATTTGAGTTGATTGAATCTACAAACATACCTCACCTTTCTATAATTCAAGGATTTGGTGAATCCTGGGGACCAACTGAAATTACAATTGAACAAACACAAAATCTTATTAAATCTGTTCAAGATCTGACCTGTGATTTTGTTCTTTTTGATCTTGGAGCAGGCGCCACGATCAATCATTTAGAAGTTTTAAAACACTGCCAAGAAAAGTTTTTAGTGACATCACCAGAGCCCACTTGCATAGAAAAAACATATCGCTTCTTGGAAAGTTATATTTGTTATTCTCTAAGACAAGAAGCAACCTATGAAAGTTATCGTGAACTTTCACATAAACTTCGTGAATTTCGCCATGAACACAGAAAAGAGTATTTTCATTTTAAAAAATACTTGCAGTCTCATGAAGGATTCAATATCGATTTTTTTGAAAAGATTTCCGAAAATCCTGTGCGTCTTATTGTGAATGGAACTCGAAGCCATCTAGACCAAGAGCTAGGATATTCTATGAAGAGTGTCTGTCAAAAATATTACGATATCACGATTGATTTTGCTGGCAGCATCGATTTTGATAATTCCGTTTGGCAGTCCATTCGCAAACGTGAACCTACTTTAGTGAATCAACCCTTCACTCCTTTGTCAGGTCAGTTTTTATCTATTTGCAAACATATCCTACCTCAACAGTCACAACGTGTGGCTGTCTAAAACCTAGACCCTGACTGACGTCTAGGTAGGAACTAGGCTGGACCTTGCTTATGTCGAGTTCCCGTGCAGTAATATTCTTGAGGAGTTGAATTGCATGGAGACCATACAAAAGTACAACTATTACGATGTTCTTGAAATCAGTGCTCATTGCCCCCAACACGAAGTCACGACGGCCTATGAGCGTGCAAAGGCTACTTATTCAGGCGAAAACCCAGCTATCTATACGGTTTTTTCGGAAGACGAAGCTCGTGTCCTTTTAACTCTTGTTGAAGAGGCTTATTCAGTTTTGGGAAACAAGTCACTTCGTTCTTTATATGATGAGCGATTGAATGCTGGGAATTGCAAAAAAGAAGATCTGAGTTACGAATCTCTTTTGGTTGCCAGCAAAGCCCAAATGCCTGAACCAAGAAAAATAGGACAAAGTACAGAACGGTTTTCACGTGACGAAAAATTTGAAAACCAAATTCAAACCTTGGAAGAATGGAACGGCGCTTGGCTTAAAAAGGTTCGAGAATACCGCCTGATATCTTTGGAACGAATGAGTGAAATCACACGCATCAATGGATATTACATTAATGCAATAGAAAAAGACGATAATAAAAATTTGCCTGCAGCCGTCTTTGTACGTGGATATGTTGTTCAAATTGCAAAGACACTTCAACTTGACTCTCAAAAAGTTGCTGATAGTTATATGAAACATTTTAAAAAACTTCTTTGATGTGATAGCTTCGCAAGCATGATGACAAAGAATTCAAACCAAGCACGGATTATTTCCATCCCAAGCACTCAAGATATGATAGGACTACGTGCTGACAAGGCTTTAGCTTTGCATGAGGAAATACGTACAAGATCACGGGCACAGCAATTGATCGACGAAGGCCTTGTTGTATTAAAAAATGGGAAAATTAAAGCCTCGTACTGCGTACGTTCGGGGGATATTTTTGAAGTCAATTTACAACTCAGTTCCGATCAAGAACAAGAAATTCTGCCAGCTGATATTCCTTTGGATATTGTCTATGAAGATGCAGATCTCATTGTGATCAATAAACCCTCTGGATTGGTTATGCATCCTGCCGTTGGACATCGACAGGATACACTTGTGAATGCATTACTTCATCATACGCAAGATCTATCCATGAAGTTCGGAGATATCAGACCAGGAATTGTTCATCGAATTGATAAAGAAACAAGTGGCCTAGTCGTTGTGGCCAAAAATGATCGATCCCATGAACACCTGTCCTTACAATTCAAGGCACGAAGTATCGAAAGACTTTACGAAGCCATCAGTGTTGGCCGCTGTGGACGCCCTCATGGGCGACTTTGCAGCTACCTTGCTCGCCACCCACAAGATAGACAAAGATATGCTTCGGTAAGAAATACAGAACGTCAAATTATTGATGATCCAACGGCAAACTTGGAACACGGTAAATGGGCAGTCACAAATTTTAAAGTTCTGAAATCGACACCTCAGTTCACATTATTTGAATTGAAACTTGAAACTGGTCGTACGCATCAGATCAGAGTTCACTTACAAGAACTTGGATTTCCAATTCTTGGTGACACTACTTATGGTTATGATCGTAAAATTAAATCGATCAAAGACAGTGCTATTGTTGATTTTGTTAAAGACAGTCAGCGATTCTATCTACATGCAAAAGTATTAGGCTTTATCCATCCAAGCTCTGGCCAAAATATGCGGTTTGAACAAAGCTGGCCAATGCAAACAAAAAAACTTTTGGATCGACTGTTTCCTCCTTCAAAATAAATGGTCTCATTTTGAGAACTCACACTATATGCACGCAGCAAGATTTTATGTGTCTTAATATAAAACACTATAAATAATTTTCATCCTCTTACACTTCCTGGTCAAAGTGGCCGATAAGACCATTGTCAGGCCATTACCTGTAGGGGATGAATTGTGAATTTAAATAGATTATTTAGCATTTTTAAATTCATTCGTAGTTTTTTCAAGACTAGACTTTCTTCTAAAAAGAAATTCACATCTAAATCTATTATCTTTTTAATATTTTCAATCACAGTCTTTTTCTTTCAAAACTGCAAAATCAACGAATCGTTAGACCTGAGCGCACTGTCTATTCTTAGCAAAAAACAAACTTCCATAGAAATTCAACCGGTAGAAAACGTCCACCAAACAGCTTCTGGTGGTAATGGCGATGGATATGAAGGAAAATTGAATGGTCGATTTGTAAGATGGATTCCTGAACACTCTTGCGAAGGAACTGAAGCTGAATACTCGGAATTGATTTTAGATTCTTCGAATAAAACAGCGCAATTAATTACAAATGAATCAGCCCTGTGCCAAGCTCGATCAGATGAAATTATTGATTTAAATACTATTGATTTTTCTAGCATGAATCAAAACATTGTTGCCTACCAAGATGGAATCTATCTTCGAGCAGAATCTACACAACAGAATGTGGAAGCTTCATGCCAAAGCGAATTCGTACAAATGAATATATTTCTCAGCAATACTGTCAATTTAAGTTCTTCACTAAGCCTCAATCTGGATGAAACACAGAAAAATCTTCGTGTCGCAGAAATATTCTTCAAAGACCCAAATAGCAGTAAAATTAGTAAAGTGATTTCAATCCCATTAATTCACGCTGACCTGCAAACAAGTGAAAAGGTTTCAAAAGGGGTTGAATACAAATTAGATTCACTTCATTATGAAAAAAATAGCGCATTAGAATCACTCCTACTTTCCATTGATTCTCAAAAAATGGGCCTTTACGGACAACATCAATTTGACAGTCACTTGACAATCCATTCGTCAATTGAAGCGCTTAATCAAACAAATTTGATAATGTCCTGCCGCTTAGCAGGACATTATGATGGAGTGATCTGGCCATCAAAAGTTCTGGTGCAAGGCAAACAAGTTCATGATTTTCAATTATTGAAAAAAAATAATCTAGATTTAGGATTTGTTTTTTCAGCTGACCATATTCAATCATTAGATAGACTTGTCGGGCCCAAAAAACTTTATTACTTAAATTTCCAAGATGGATCTACGAATACCTTAGTTTCTGATTTCCCAGAAAGAACGACAGGCATACAAAGGTTTCTGATTACTCAAGATCAAGAAAATGTAATTTATTCGGCGATCGAAAACCCACTTGGATTTACAGATCTTTTTCGTCTGTCTCTGGATTTAAAAATAAAAAATAAAATCAATTCGGAGAGAACCTCGTCTGGCTATGGCGTACTGCCTGACTTCCAACTAGATCCTCAAACAGAACGAATTATCTTTCGTGAAAGTTCCACCCTACCAGGAATACCACAAAGCATGTTCTATTTAAGAACAAACACAATGGATGGGACCTCCTTGCAAAAGGTAATATCAGAAACAGGTGATCTGAACGAACAAACTCGTAATTATTGGATTGATTCCACTTTGAATAAAATTTTCTTTTATACTGGATTCACAACAGTGCAGTTGAATATGTTCGACCCTCAGACAAACCAATTGACGAAGTCTATAGACAATTCGATTTTTGAACATTCACAGCAAGTCATGAACTGGTATGATATTCTCAATGCATCTGAAATATCCCATCAGACTATTCACCCAAAATATCTTTTAAGTGTCTTACGTGATGGTATAACTTCAACTTCGAAAAGGTTGTTGCGATCAAATTTTGATGGTACCCAATCTGTTGACTTAGGATATTTTGAAAATGTTAAATCCTATAGTCCCGATGGAACTAAAATCATTTTAGAAATTAAGACGGCACAAGAATTACAATTCAAATTTATTGATTTAGATAATCTAACAAGCTTTGCCGTACCAAGTGGGGATTCCTACTTGTTTAATGCAACTCAGGATGGCGTATATATTTGGAAACACAGAACAGAAAATAACATAGACTTCTTCCTGGATTTACAGTTTTTCCATTTAACAACAAAAACTTTTTCAACTTTAAAGTCGATTCCAAGCAAACAAAAAATTGTTCATCAATTTCAGTGGATGTATAAAAATCAATATCTTGTATTTATGATGGATTCAAATCTGGATAAACTGAACGAACTCTATTTATTAGATATCTTTGACTCAAGTAAAGACCTTATCCAAATCAGCGATAGATATTTTGACTATGGTGGTGTCAAAGAGTTCAAAATTATCAACGATCGATCAATTGTCTATAGTACTCAACCTCTAAATAACATTAGTCCTTCCTTATTTATTTGGAGCTTACCTGAGGCGAAATAAGTCGGTTGGACTTTCTTTTGACAACCAGTTGATACTTTTGTCCTCGGCCAGAACCAGATACAATCAACCATTTTTCTTCTACAAGCTCGTGGACAATTCTTCGAACCTGCCTATCTGAACACGACCATAAATTTCGAAGAATTTTATTCGTAAATAAAGTGGACGAGGGAAATGGTTTTTCCTTTTGATAATCCAGAAGTAAATTTATGTAATTTTTCGTAAAACATTCCTGTGGACTTAAATTCATTCCGTATTGCAAAACAAATAGAATTTCTGAATTTATTTCCATTCTATAGATAGACTTGCTTGATTTGATCTTGATGGGAATTCCATTTTTCTTCAAAAATTGATTACAACGACTGACAATTTTTTTTAGCCTTTCGATTGAATAATCAGGGTCAAATACTTGATTCGGAAATATCTCAGAAAACAAAACACCTAAAGAATGATTTCGATAGGGATTTTTAGTTAGACATGAAAGAAGCAAATAAAATGACGAATTCTTTTTAAGAGATGGAAGAGGCCTTTGATTCCAGGTCCAATGAACAAGATTTAATGTATGTCTTTGCAAATCCTCCTTCCTTTTTTTCTCTGAAGGGGAGGTTCTTAAGACAAACCCCGATGGATCATACAATAACCCTATGGGTCCAAGTTTTCCATTTTGATGCAACAAGTGTTTTTTTATTTTTACTTTAAATGCCTGATGGGGTGTTAGCATTGCCATCTTTCTTAAAGCCTCTAAGTCTGAATTCATTATGGATATATAATAATCGACATCGCGTACAGTTTCCCAGTTTCGCAAACGCAAAGCCCATGCTTTTAGTTTTTCTAACTTTTTTTTTGCTTCATCTAAAGATGAAGGGTTTGTGTTTATTCCTTTATCTGTAGAAAAAAAAGGGTGTAACTCAGCTAATGTTTTCCATTTATTCAGGTATAAAAGGAATGGACCACTTGAATTTTTTAAATAACTATCTGCTTTCAGGTATAAGTGATGGACATTCTCATATTTTTTTAAAAAAAACATGTTTTGAATTTCTATTTCCAAAAGATTTCCATATAATAAATAGGCTTTAAGTTTTTCTGCCATTTTTTTTGCTTTCGCGATGTAATGATTCGACAACTTATTTTTACCCAACCCAGCATATCCAGATGCAATATTTACAAGGCCTACCAGCTTCTGATATTCATCATTTTCATTGTATTGAATATATTTTTTTAACAATGGTATAGCTTGAAAATATTCCCACTTCTTAAAATGTGTAATCGCTTTTTGTAACAACAGTTCTGGATATTTTTTTTCATCTAATGCATCCATCAATGCCATAGCTTCTGCCGTACATTCGATATTTCTTAATGAAGCTGCATAGGATATCAAGATCCTATTTTCTAAATCTGTTCTAGAATTCGTTTGTTGAATTAAGTGTTTCGAGTAAAACTTATTTTCGTAATAATTTCCAAAGATATTTTTTAAAATTGGCCTTAATAAAACTAAGGACCACGAAGACTGACCCAGTCGTCTTAAAATATTGGACAACTGCAAACGTATTTGTATATCCATGGGAATATTCTTCATTTTTTTAACTTCAGTTAAGACTCGATACCCCTTCCCAGATTTGATTTCGGATTCAAATTCTTGTATTAATTTGATCCATTTTGTCTTTTCTTTTTCACTGATTTCATATTTCATTGCTGTCTTTTCGGACAAAGGTCGCCAAAACCTTAATTCTCATTTCGATACAAACCTTCAAGCATCCGTAGAGACACAATTCTTCCTTATTTATCGGACAAATCCATCCCTATCGAATTTCAGCAAAATCTCTTATTCTAGATTTAGAAAGTTGAGGTACTTATGAAAGCTGATTTAAAATTTGAAATACTGCAATCCTTACCAACAATCCCAACAGCTGATAATACTCAACCTTGGAAAGTTTCATTTCAATCCTCTGGATTAAATCTGTTTGTTGATTTGTATCACACTGGATCTCTTGCTCAGCATACATTAAACAGCTTTGGTGTCGCTTCCATTTTTTCAATGGGTTTTGTCATAGAAACCTTCGAACTTATAGGCAAGAAATGTGGCTACAAATTGAACGTTAAATTTCAACAAGAAAGCTGGTCCAAACTTGATTCAGACCTGATGGTTCCTGTGGCCAAGTTATCTTTTGTCTTTGATCGTAAGACTATTCTGAATACTCAGGAAGCTAACTTGTTAGAACAATTAGCTGTGCGACATACAAACAGAAATGTGTACAAACAACATACATGGTCAGATGATGTTTTCGCTCAACTGAACAAATCGTCAAATTTGTCTGATTCAAAAATCACATATTTTTCGACTAAAACGAATTCGGTCATAAATTATATTGCTCAAACTGAGTCTATCATGTGGAAGGAATCAAATATCTTAAATCAAATCTTAAAATGGATTCGCTTCACCGACCAAGATGTGAAATCCCATAAAAATGGTTTGAATGGAAACGGCTTGGGTTTTCATGGTTTAGAATGGAATATTGTCAAATTTGTTACACAAAACAAAGTCGTTTTAAATCTGGTTCGCCCATTCATTTCCAAAATCATTGGCCCAATGAAAACAAAAATACAATTAAAATCAAGCACAGCTCTAGCCGCTGTTTCTGTAAAAACTGTTAACTTGGAAAGCCTTGTCCAGTCTGGACGTTTGATGATGAAACAATGGCTTTTATTAACACAAATGGGTTATGCCATTCATCCTTATACACTAGGAAGTCTTAATATTTTCAATTTAAAAAATCACACTTTGGCTGATGTACTTCAAAAGAAACATCTTTCCTTGCTGCAGAAGGGTGACTCTTTATTTAAAAAAGTTCTTGGTCTTTCTGACTCGGAGTCCGTTGTCTTCTTTTTTCGATTGGGGCTTGCAGAAGAATTGCCTGAATCATGCAGATCAAAAAAACAAAATCCCGATTATTTTCTTGTTAACATCGATAAGGATCAATTCAAAACTCCTTCTGAGAACTCCTTACAAAGCCTGGACATGCCGACTTAATCACTCCAGATACAATGTTGCAGAAGGCGGCCATCCAGGAATCAACTCCAAGAGCCTGCTTATCTGTTTTTTTTAACGAAATAAAATAAATCTTTTGCCAAAAAGCTAAGCACTTTCTATATTCGGGCCTCATCACAAACGGAGGCCCTGTGGCAATCAAAGAACTCAGTGAAGAACAGATACATACCCTAACCCTGGAACAAAAAGATCGTTGGTGGCTGGAAAATGTCTATAAAGGTAATATGCCTCAACTGAATCTACGCTCTGCCCTGACAGGAATGATTCTGGGCGGTATTCTAAGTCTGACCAATTTGTATATTGGCATGAAAACTGGTTGGACTTTAGGGGTTGGAGTTAGCTCTGTTGTTCTTTCTTTTGCACTCTTCAAAATTCTTTCGAAGCTAGGGATCGGTCGTGAAATGACTGTATTGGAAAATAATGCCATGCAATCTATTGCTACAAGTGCTGGCTATATGACAGCCCCAATGATGGCTTCTCTACCTGCTTATATGATGGTGACAGGACAAGTGATCCCCATGTGGCAAACCTTTTGGTGGATTGTTGTTCTAGCTATTCTAGGTGTGCTCTTTGCCTTCCCTTTAAAAAAACGCTTTATCAATGACGAGCAGCTGCCTTTTCCTGAGGGCTACGCTGCAGGTATCGTCATGGACAGCCTTCATGCTGATGATGGGAAAGAAGGAATTTTTAAAGCCAAGCTTCTTGCGTGGGGAGCCGCCGCTTCTGCTTTTGTTGAAGCATGGAGAACCGAAAGCTTTATGGAAAAAATTAAAATGAAGGCTTTCCTTTTGCCAGAAACTTGGGATGGCTTCATTTATAAATATTTTACTCCTTCAATTTATGGGTCACCACTCAAAGCGCTGACGATTCAGTTCGATACATCCATTGTCATGATTGGAACTGGTGGTTTAATGAATATGAGAACATCCATGTCCATGTTGATGGGTGGATTTATTAACTACTTTCTGTTAGCTCCTGTCTTGATTGATATGGCCATCATTCCTGAAGCCAAATTTAAGGCGATCTCGATGTGGTCACTTTGGTTTGGCGCTGCAATGATGACAACCGCTTCTTTGTACGCCTTTTTTTCTAAGCCTGATATCATCATTCAGGCCTTAAAAAAACCCTTTCAAAAAGCAGGCGATCGTCAAGTTGATTTACTCAGCGACATTGAACTTCCCATGTGGATTTCATGGTTGGGAGTTCCCATCATTGGTGGTTTGGCTGTTTACCTTGGACATACTTGGTTTGGAATTCATTACTGGTTGGGTTTGATTGCAATCCCCATGGTATTTGTTTTCACTTTGATCGCTGTGACAGCAACAGGCTTAACCGCGATCACTCCGGGAAGCGCACTTGGTAAGTTGACTCAAATTAGTTACGGAGTCATGGCTCCAGGTGATATCACTACAAATCTTATGACCGCTGGGATCACAACAGAAGTTGCACTGAATTCAAGTAACCTCTTGATGGATATTAAACCTGGTTACATGCTTGGTGGTAAACCACGTCACCAAGCCCTGGGACATATCCTGGGAATTTTTGCGGGAGGTCTTGTCGCAGTCCCTGCCTTCTATGCTCTTTTCCACGGCGATATTTCTCAGTTTACAACAGAACGCATGCCGCTTCCATCTGCCGGTGTTTGGAAAGGCGTGGCTGAAGTTTTAGCTCATGGATTAAGTTCACTCCATCCAACAGCGCAAACGGCAGCATTGGTGGGAGCAATCCTTGGTATTGTGTTTGAATATCTCAGCAAAAAAACTAAAAACCGTTTTCCAATTTCTGGCGTTGCCTTTGGATTAGGTTTTGTTTTGCGCTTCACGGACACATGGGCCATGGCTTTTGGAAGTTTATTATTCTGGCTTGCCAGCAAGAAGTTCAAAGACCCCAAATCCTTTGGATTCCGTACTTTTGTAGAAAACCAAGAAACCTTGGCTGCTGGAATCATTGCTGGCGGATCCATCATTGGAATTCTGCTGATGCTTTTGGAGCTTTAGTACTTCCCAGGTCCATTGCGCTGAACCATTCGTTCAGCGCAAGTCCTTGAAGTTCTTTTCATGAAATTGTGTACAAACAAAAACCCCACAGTTGCTTTGACTGTGGGGTTTTTATTTTCAGTGCCCTTTGAACTACATCAAAAGATGAGCCAAAAGCATTTCGCGGTATTTTGGAAGTGGCCATAATTCGTTGGAGACAAGACTTTCTGCTTTGTCACAAGCTTGGCGTAAATCGACGACCAAGGGTTGTAACAATTTAACGATGTCTTTCATTTTCTTTTCTTCGTCGTGGCCATTGTAAACAACTTCACATTGAGCTTCTAAAGCCGTTAAATTTCCTAAAATATCTGCAAACACAGTCTCAAGTTCTGACTGACGAGTTGTGCAAAGTTTTTTTAATTTTTCAGAATGAACTGCGGACATGCTTTGATGTGAAAGGGACATTTGTTTTTCCACAGCCGGAATCACATATGTACGAACCATTTCCATCATCGTTAAGTGTTCAAGCTGCAATGTTTTTACGTAGCGTTCGACATTGATATGATAACGACTTTGAATTTCTTCTTCCGTCAAGACGTTCGTTTCGACTAAAAAGCGTGTGGATTTTTTATCATTCAGCACAGGCAATGCGTCTGCGGTTGAGTTTAAAATTGGTAATCCACGTTTTTTGGCTTCATCTCTCCATTCTTGAGAATATCCATTGCCTTCAAAACGAATCGTTTTAGTGGCTTTCACATTTTCCCGAACCAGTTCCATCACAGCTTCATCTCTGGATGGAATTTTGACCAGCAATTCTTTCAAACGTGCAGAAGCCTGCTTGAAAGCGTAAGCCACGGCAGCATTCAATGTTGCCATAGGAACGGATACGTTCGCAGATGAACCCACGGCACGGAATTCAAACTTATTCCCAGTGAAAGCAAAAGGGCTTGTTCGATTGCGATCCGTATAGTCTTTAGAAATATTAGGAATTTTGCTTAAGCCCAAATCAATGATTTGTTGATCTGTGGCTTTCAAAGCCTTTCCACTTTCAATTGTATTTAAAATTTGTTCCAACATGGATCCTAAAAAGACAGAAATGATCGCAGGAGGGGCTTCATTCGCACCAAGGCGATGATCATTTCCAGGAGAAGCAATCGCCGCACGAAGAACAGCCGCGTGGTCATGAACAGCTTTCAAAACTATCGAAAGGACCGCCAAAAATCTCAAGTTCTGATGAGGAGTATGACCTGGTTCTAAAAGGTTTTCTCCTTTATCGTTGGCAATGCTCCAGTTATTGTGTTTTCCACTTCCATTCACTCCTGCAAAAGGCTTTTCATGCAATAAGCAAGCGAGCCCATGCTTGATCCCCACGCGACGAAGAACATCCATCATCAGAGTATTGTGATCAGCTGCAATGTTCACATCTTCAAAAATTGGAGCAACTTCAAATTGACTTGGTGCCACTTCGTTGTGACGAGTCTTAACAGGTATTCCTAGTTTGAATAATTCTGTCTCTGCATCCACCATAAAGTTTTTAATTCGTGTTGGAATGGATCCAAAATAATGATCTTCCAATTGCTGACCACGAGCTGAACTTGCTCCTAATAACGTACGCCCTGTCATGTATAAATCTGGCCGTTGGGACACAAAATTCAAATCAATTAAAAAGTATTCCTGTTCAGCTCCCAGTGTGCAGGAAATTTTCTTCACATCCACATCACCAATCATGCGAAGAAATTCACAAGCCGCATCCGAGACACTTTCAACAGATCGAAGTAGTGGCGTTTTATTGTCCAAAGCTTGCCCATGATATCCAAAAAAGACGGTGGGAATACAAAGAGTTTTTGAACTGCCATCTTCCACAATAAAAAGTGGTGATGAAGGATCCCATGCCGTGTAGCCACGGGCCTCGAAAGTTGATCGCATACCTCCATTAGGAAAGCTGGAGGCGTCGGGTTCGCCTTGGATCAGTTGTGATCCTGAAAATCTTTCGATGACTCTTAATTCAGAATGATAACTGTGCTGGATAGTCATAAAGGCATCATGTTTTTCTGCCGTTAAGCCAGTCATAGGTTGAAACCAATGGCAAAAATGTGTCACACCCTTACTGACGGACCATTCTTTGATCGCCAGAGCAATGGCATCTGCTGTTTCTTTTTGAAGTTTTTTCCCATTTTCTAAAGTTTTGAGAAGACCTGAATAAGCTTCCTTTGGAAGTTTTTCACGCATCTGACTTAATCCAAAAGTCATGCAACCAAAAAATTCAGAAACAGGTTTTGCTCGACCATGTTCGTCTTTTAAAATTTCAATATGGCGAGTGGGAGTATTGATGGCTCGTCGAAATGCCATCGAACGATCGTGGGACATATCTTTTCCTTTCAGTGCCTGACAGAATCTTCAACTTCAAAGTTGGCTCTGTTCAGCAGGTAAGTTCCATGTGTCTTTGCAAACCCTATGCTTGCAAAAATCACCTCTTTATTGAAACTCACTTTTGAAAAGAAGAAAAGTCCAATTCTATGGGAAGAATTGCGTCGTACTGTATATGGACAGAGTAGATACTCTATCTACAATGTCCTGCTTACTTCACAGCTCCAGAGGATATGTCATTTTTGATTGCGCCACCAGGAGCCTTGGCTGAAGCTTTCGTTTTTTCCAAATCCTGACAGGTTTGGTATGAAAAATAGGATTGATCCAATGATTCTTTTTCTTTATCTTCAAAAATTAATTTTGCATCTTGAAGTTCACAGGTCTGCGTTTTGTCAAATAAACTCTGAAGGAATTCACGGCATTCATTGAATTTTTCAATTCCCTCTGTGATACGCATATACTCTTTGAAACTTCCTTCGCTGTTTGCCCTTTTTTTCTCAAATTCGGATTTCAGGTAGACCTTTGCATCTTCATAACATTTGTCTGGAGCTGTATACCTTGGCAGACGAACTTTCAGTACTTGAGCACAGACTTGATGATCATTTTGACAGGTGGAAACATCATCCGCCTGCACACGGGGAGCATCCAGGAAGAAAAACGCTAAGACAAAACATGTTGTAATTTGAATTCCGTCATACTTTTCCACATGGCCTCCTGATCATCCCACTATCTATCGACAGAATCAGAGCCTTACTTAAGTCTTGGTGAAAATTTCACAGCAATAGAAAATGCGGTTCATTTTGAGACAACTTTCCACTCTCATTCCATGACATTAATACTATTTCGGTTCATAAACCGAAAAGGTTGTTATGCGAAGATCAATAGAATTGTCTCTCTCATAGGACCTTCAGAAAAAATTGTCATATCGTTAGCACCACGACAATGTGCAAAAATATTTCTTCAACGAGACTGGGACATAACTCAAAAGCTTGTGATTTTTGATGAATTACATAAACTGTAACAGTGGAATTCCAAATCTTGCATATGTAGACCTTTGTCTTGATATCGTAATATTTTTCCTTTCTACTCAGACATTGTGCTCAAGCCTGATAAAATATTTATATGCATTTCATTTCCATCGTTTTTTCTTTGATCTTGAATCATTGCGACTGGGCTTCTGCTTCACAACAGGAAACTGGGCGGAACGAACAGCCTCAGGTTCAACTTTTAGATGTACGCCCATTTCTAAATGACCCTGCGTGCTCCACTGTTGACCCCCTGTCTTCACTGGCGAATGCCAACAAGAATATTCCAAAAAACTGCAGTATTAAAATTGCAGAAGTCGTGAATCATGAAGATTGTAACTGCGCAAAGAATGGCGAAACGGTTCGAGATTCCAACAACATCAAAGATCTACGAAACCTTTTGCCTGCCATGGCCCCCTTAGTTGCTAAATCTCAAATGAACATTTATGAACAGCAATTTCTTCCTAGCCTTGGAATCGATGTCGACAGCAAAACACCGATGAATTCCTGCGAAGAAAGACGTGAAAAGCTTCGTCAAAGAGTTTGCGACAAAGCGAATCCATTTGCATTAAAGAATTCATTTCTTAGCAATCACTGCAAATCCAATAAAAAGACCGATATGAGCAACGATGAAATCGCCTATGTCCAAGCCCGGATTCAGGATGAACAGAACTTGGCACAAAATGAACCACAACGCCGTCCTCATTTTTCACAATTTCGTGATCTAGGAATTTATGCTTTACTTGCTTGGACAGGATGTCCGCAGATCATTAGGGGCTTTACTGATTTTCTCAAATCAACTAGGTCCCAATTTTCGCTGCAACAACAAGATCGCGAAGGCTCCACGCAGGGAACTTTTTTTCCTCTTACGACCGAATTTGCAAACCCAAGTGTTTCAAATGCAGCAACCTCGAACGCTCAAAAAAATAGTTTGCCAGCAAGCAGCACTACCCCCCAGGTCTCCACTTCTGGCAAGGTCAGAGGTGGAATCAATAATCTTGGATTGAATACAGAAACAGATCTTACTCGCTTATACGACAAAGCATCCTTCGCCATCAGCGTCAGACAACCGATGGCCAAAGAAGGAGAACAAAAATTAGACCTATCATTAATCTTGCCCGTTTTTCAAAACGCTGCTGTTGCAAGACTGGGTCGACTGCAAACAAGGGATACTTCTATTGAAAACTCCAAGTACGACCCGATATACTACTTGAATTTTACCATACCCTTGGGAAAAAAATAAATTCTACTTCGCTGTAAAATCACGCGCCATCACTGTTTTTCGTCCATCACGTCGAGCTTGCTCAACAGCCTGATCACATGCAGTACGAATCATTTCACTCAAAACTGTGGCGACATCTCCTGCTGTATTCATGTCTGCAATATCTTTCACGTACTGCTTCATTTTTGAAACAACCACCAAAACTTCATTTTGCATCGAAGACGACACTTTGTTCATATTGATCGAGGAAGCCCCTGGATTCGATGAGTGATTAGGTGCTGATCCAACGATATATCGCTGCGGAGATTGGGCGGATGATGAAACACTTTGATTGCCAGACGAGGACAAGGAAGAACTTGCTGAACTTTGTGACCCCTCATCTGCGGAACATTCCTGCATCCACTGTTGTTTTGTTGGTGCTATTTTTTCAACTGCACCAGCATCACGATGACGAGCTCCTGGTAAGTGCCGTTCCCAACAAGGGACTGAGCAAAAAACATAGCCTGTGCGTTTGCGTGTGCATGTGCTAACACTGCACTCATAATACTTACTCTGGTAGGCCAATGGCTTTTTACAAGAACTACAGACACGCCAGTAATCTGGATGAACCGTCATTTAAATATCCCCCACATTTCGAAATCTCCACACAAATCTTAGCAGCATAAAAACGGTGAAAGCAATCGATGCCGCAAGCCCATAGCCATAGCCCTCACCTGGGTACGAGGAATAATTCAAACCGAAGTATAAAACGAAAGACTTTCCAATCAGAGTCGGCATCAAAAAAGATACAACAAAACTTCGAATTAACTGAGGTCGACTCATTTTTTCTGGGTTCACAATTTACCTCTTAGGGGGTTGATCTTTCAGTTATCTTATCTGACCCCTTCTTGCAAGGCTGCAGAAAAAAATTATGTTTTCTGTCACCTTCAAACTGATGGATCGAGTGATAAAATGGATATCCCCTGCGACAACTGTCGAACATTTTTTGTAGCCCATGAAACCAAGGACTTATCTTTTCCATTCGTAGCATTTTTCCTCAAATATCTGCTTTGCAAGTGTCTCATTCTGAGATAGGGATCCATGCTTCAGGGCATGAGTATTGCAATAGACATAAGTTGTCCATTGCGCCAACAATTTCAACTCGAGAACGAAGAGGTTATTATGTTTTTGAATAAATTTTTATCACTCACAACCATCTGCTTGGCCCTAGCTTTGATATGTCAACCCGGCTTTGCTCAGAATGAGTCCACTATCCAAAATGCTAGTTCTGAAAATCCTGCAGCTCCTCATCAGCAGCATGAACCAAATTCTGCAAATGCTTCCCCGCAAACTCCTGTGGTCGCTAACCCTCAAAATATTCAGACGGGTCAGCCAATCTCTTCTGGTTGTCAAACGGAAGATCCTACTTTTCAACCTTGGGTCCAAAGCCTGTATCAAGAGTATCAGGGAAACAACTCTTCTGTGGAATCTTCGCAAGAAACTTCCACTGAAAGTCCAACAACCTGGCTTCGTCGAGAAGTGGATATTGGTCGCAAGATTTTTTACAAGTGCAGCCCTCTACTGAATCAATCCAACCAATGCAAAGACAAACAAACGGATTTAGAAAAGAAATTCGCCAAATTCATTCTGGAAGTTCATGCTCGAAAAATCATTGCAGCAAAATATGCTAATAATAAATTTCTTAAACGATTTGCAAAAGGGTCAGAAACCCCTGCTCAATGGTGGACCCATCAAACAGATTTTTTAAAAGAATCCTTTTCCATGAAGTGCGAATAAAAGACAGAAAATCCAATCAAAAAAAAAGCGCGCATTTCGCAAGGCTGAAGTGAAAGCATAAAAAAAGGGACTGTCTTTCGACAGTCCCTTGCTATTTTGAAATATCCTTCGAACTTAGTGATGCTGTTGAACAGCATGACCGGTATAGTTCGCTTTGATTCCATGAGTGCTTTCTTTTTGGAACTTGAACAATTCCTTTGGATTTTTAATATCCAAAGCATTCACCAGAACCTGATCCACATGATCCACAAGAATCACTTTTAATTCTTTCATGATTTCTTTTGGAATGTCTTTCAAATCCTTTTCATTTTCCTTAGGGCAAATGATTGTTTTAATTCCTCCGCGATGAGCAGCCATGACTTTTTCTTTCAATCCACCAATCGCCAAAACTTTTCCGCGCAATGAAATTTCACCCGTCATCGCCACTGTTCTACGAACTGGAATTTTTGTGATCGAAGAAACAATACTTGTCGTCAATGCAATCCCTGCTGAAGGACCATCTTTCGGTGTCGCTCCTTCAGGTAAATGGATATGCACATCCACGTTTTGGAAGTAATCTTTATCGATTCCCAACAAAGGACCACGTGAACGAACGTAGCTCATTGCTGCCGAACAAGATTCTTTCATCACGTCGCCCAGTTGACCTGTGATCGTAAATTTCCCACGACCTGGAACAACACTGGCTTCCACAGCAAGCAAGTCTCCGCCCACCTCGGTCCAAGCCATTCCATTTGTCAGACCAATTTCATTTTCATCTTCGATACGACCAAATTTGTACTTTTCAGGCCCCAATAATTCCACCAACTTCTTCGGTGTCACCTGGTAAGGCTTAACATTTTTGACATCTTTTTTCTTTTTGCCCTCGAATTCAGCTTGAGCCTCATCCTTCACAATGATGGTCGCAATTTTTCGACAAACATTGGCCACTTGACGTTCTAAATTACGAACACCAGCTTCTCGAGTATAAAAGCGGATCACATTTTTCAAAGCACTGTCTTGGATCGTGACCTTACGATCTTGCAAACCATGGTTTTCCAACTGTTTGCCAATCAAGTAGTTCTTTGCAATGTGAAACTTTTCAGTTTCCGTGTAGCCTTCCAATGCAATGATTTCCATACGATCCAACAAAGGACGAGGAATCGTGTGCAAAGAGTTCGCAGTCGCAATGAACATCACTTTGGACAAATCGTATTCCACTTCCAAGTAATGATCTTGGAAAGTCGCATTTTGTTCAGGATCCAAAACTTCCAACATGGCTGCACTTGGATCTCCACGGAAATCCGAAGCCATCTTGTCGATCTCATCCAAAAGGATCAACGGATTGCCTTTGTCCACTTTACGAAGTGCTTGCAAAATCTTACCCGGCATCGCACCCACATAGGTTTTGCGATGACCGCGGATTTCAGCTTCGTCACGAACTCCACCCAGAGAAATACGAGCAAAAGGACGATTCAAAGATCTTGCAATCGAGCGAGCCAAAGATGTTTTACCCACACCTGGAGGACCCACCAAACATAAGATAGGACCTTTCATGTCGCGCTTCAAAGCCAAGACTGCTAAGTATTCTAAGATACGCTCTTTGACTTTTTCTAAGCCCCAGTGATCGTCATTCAAGATATCTTCTGCCGCTTTGATATCATGCTTTTCTGCAGAGAATTCATACCATGGCAACGACAACATCCAATCGATGTAGTTGCGAACCACAGTCGCTTCTGCACTCATCGGAGACATCAATTTCAGCTTCTTGATTTCTTTTTTCGTTTTTTCACGCGCTTCTGCGCTCATTTTCTTCTTCGCAAGCTTTTCTTCTAATTCTTGAAGTTCAGCCTGGTAATCATCTTTTTCACCCAACTCTTTTTGAATGGCCTGCATTTGCTCATTCAAATAGTATTCCTTCTGAGATCGCTCCATCTGTTTTTTTACACGTGTGCGAATCTTCTTTTCCACTTCCAGGATTTCAATTTCACCTGTCATTGTATTCAAAAGATGTTCTAAACGTTTTCCTGGATCAAAGATTTCCAATACTTTTTGTTTGTCTTCCAATTTTAAATTCAATTGAGCCACGATAATATCTGCAAGTTCAGCAGCATTTTCGATGGACGAAACTCGCATCAAAATTTCTGGTGGAATGCGTTTGTTCAACTTCACATAGGTTTCGAAGGTCGTCTTCACCGAACGAACCATCGCATTGGTTTCAACGATATTTTCGATTTCCTCTTGAATATCTTCAACCTGAGCCAAGAAGTAATTATCATTTGGAATGTAATTTTTAATACGAACACGACGCTTACCTTCCACCAAGACTTTGACGGTACCGTCAGGAAGTCTTAAAAGCTGAATGATTGTTCCCACAGTTCCTACACTGTAGATATCCTTTACTTCTGGATTGTTGGTTTTAGCGTCTCTTTGAGCAGCAAGGACAATGTCCGTTTGCTTGTTCATGGCCTCTTCAAGAGCATTGATGCTTTTTTCGCGACCCACGAAAAGGGGCATCATCATGTGCGGGAAAATGATCAAATCCCGCAAGGGAAGTAGTGGTAATTGGTTCTGTGTTTTCGCGCCCTCGCTCATGGTTTCCTCCTTCATATGTCGGTTGAGAGACTATGACTAAGGACGCTTGGAACTTTCTTTTCGGTTAAAGGAATTTGCGTGGTTTCGCAAATTCCCTTTCTGTCCAGTTAGAGCTTCCGCTACGCACTTTCGACGCTGGATTTTTTAGCCTCGTCGTCGGCGCGCATTTCTTCCTCAGTCTTGTACACCAACTTAGGCGGTACGCCCTCATCGATGACCTTCTCGTCAATTATAACTTCTTTGACGTTCGACTTGGAAGGAATTTCGAACATTATATCTAACATGGCATGTTCAATCACACCTCTAAGACCACGTGCGCCAGTTTTACGTTTCAATGCCAACTGAGCTATGGCCTTAAGTCCCTTTTCTGTAAACTTAAGTTCCACACCTTCGTAACTAAAAAGTTTTTGGTATTGTTTTGTTACCGCATTGCGAGGTTTGACCAAGATGTCGATCAAAGCTGACTCTTCCAAAGGATCCAAAACCGCAATCACAGGAAGACGACCGATGAACTCTGGAATCAAACCAAATCTTGATAAATCATCCGGTTCAACTTTCTGAAGAATATTTTCTCCTTCATTGTCTCTTTCTGCCGCCGTTCGAATATCTGCTCCGATACCCATTGTTTTATTTGTCACGCGACCTTCGATCACTTTATCCAAACCAACGAAAGCTCCACCGACAATAAATAAAATATTGCTGGTGTCGACTTGAATAAACTCTTGCTGAGGATGCTTACGTCCACCTTTTGGAGGTAAGTTCGCAACAGTTCCTTCCAGGATCTTTAACAGAGCCTGCTGAACACCTTCACCACTGACATCGCGAGTGATGGATGGATTTTCTGATTTACGAGAAATTTTATCGATCTCATCGATGTAAATAACGCCTTTTTGAGCTTTTTCGATATCATAATCCGCCGCTTGCAAAAGATTCAAAACGACGTTTTCCACATCTTCACCCACATAACCAGCTTCGGTCAGTGTTGTGGCATCGGCCATCGCAAAAGGCACATTCAAAATGCGCGCGATCGTTTGGGCCAACAAAGTCTTTCCTGAACCCGTTGGTCCAATCAAAAGAATATTACTTTTTTGAAGCTCGATATCGTCTTTACGTTTTCCACCAGAGATATGATTGATGCGTTTGTAATGATTGTGAACTGCCACTGACAATGCTTTTTTTGCTTTTGTCTGACCAATCACAAAATCATCCAAGAACGCTTTGATTTCCTGCGGAACTGGAACTCGGAAAGCTCCACCACGCACGGCGACTTCACGCTGTTTTTCTTCATCGATAATGTCGGTGCAAAGGTCAATACACTCATCACAAATGTACACACCAGGGCCCGCAATCAACTTCTTCACTTCTTTTTGGTTTTTGCCGCAGAAGCTACACTTCAATACACCATTTTCCGTTTTCGAAGACATGCATTACCCCTTCACTGCACTTTTGCGGAATTCAACCACATGATCAATCAAACCAAAATCTTTTGCTTCTTGAGCCGTCATAAAGTTGTCGCGATCCATTGCTTTTGTCAGAGTGTCGAAATCACGTCCTGTATGATGAACATACAATTGAGTTAGACGCTCTTTTGTGCGCATCATTTCACGCGCTTGAATTTCAATGTCACTGGCTTGACCACTGAGTCCACCTGAAATCAAAGGCTGATGAATCATGACACGCGCATTCGGCATGCAATAATGCTTTCCTTTTGCTCCCGCAGTCAGAAGCATAGATCCCATGCTGGCAGCCATTCCAATACAATACGTTGCGACTTCACATTTCACGAATTGCATCACGTCATAAATTCCCATTCCCGCAGAAACACTTCCGCCCGGAGAATTAATGTAAAGATGGATATCCTTTTCAGGATTGTCTACTTCCAGAAATAAAAATTGTGCGACGATGGCGTTGGCAATTTCATCTGTTACTGGTGAACCCAAAATGACAATGCGATCTTTCAGTAGACGAGAATAGATGTCGTAACTGCGTTCTCCGCGTGATGATTGTTCGATGACATATGGAATAAGTGGCACAGCTGTCTCCTTCAGTGATTGGTCTAATTATTCTGCCAAATTTTTATCGGTTTTACGAGTCAAGGACTCAATCGCCTTTGGTCCTAAAGTTATCCAAGAAAAAGATCTTGCCGTCACGACGGTATATGTTACAAGCTCTAAGTCTAGTCTAATTTCACGGAGTACATATGAAAATTGAATTGACCCACTTGACCTTAGCTGAATCCAAAGCCAATAAAGCAAAAAATCCTTCTGTTGTTGTGTTTGCAACTTCGACAAAAAAAGACAAAAAGTCTGTCGTTAAAATTACACATGAAGGATTGCATCATCGCTTGAATGAGTCCATTGAAGACAAAACAATCAAAGGCTCTGAAAACGAGACTGTTCTTTACCGCGATTTATACTTTGAAGGAGCTCGCCATGTGATCGTAGCTGGCCTTGGTGATGAGTCAAAGCTGACTCACGAAACTTTGCGTCAAGCAGCTGCGGCAATTTATGATCGCGTGAAAGCTTCAAATATGGGGCATATCTTTGTAGATTTTGACGGCATTCCTCACACTGCAGAAAATGCAGCCAAATACGTTCAAGCCTTCACGGAAGGACTGTTGCTTGCCTCCTATTCTTTTGATGAGTTGAAATCAAATGTACCTGCCGAAAAATCATCTCTTCGCTTTGAGTTGGTGACTCAATCTGCTCAGAATAAAGATGCAAAAGCAGCATTCCAAACCGCTCTTATTTTAGCAGAGTCCGTTAACTTTTCTCGCCGTCTTGGGGATATGCCAGGGAACTTAATGACTCCTGCAATTCTTGCGAAAGAAGCCATTGCTGCATGCAAAGGAACAGGCATCAAAGCAACGGCTTGGGATAAAAAGCGTATTCAAAAAGAAAAAATGGGCGGATTGCTTGGGGTCAACCAAGGAAGTGATCAAGAACCACGTTTTATCATTCTAGAATACAAAGGCGCAGCGGCCTCTCAAAAACCCGTCGTGTTTGTTGGTAAATGTCTGAATTTTTACTGCGGTGGAATCAGCATTAATCCAAATGCCGGTATGGAAGAAATGAAATACGATATGTGCGGCGGAGCCAATGTGATTGGCGCGCTGATCGCTATTGCGAAATTAAAATTGAAAATCAATGCCTTTGCGGTTGTTCCGGCCACAGAAAATTTGGTGAACGGAAAAGCAACAAAACCTGGCGATGTTCACCGCGCACGCAATGGAAAAACATTTGAAGTGAACAATACAGATGCTGAAGGTCGTTTGATTTTGGCAGATGCTCTTTGCTATGCCACGGAATTAAAACCTCAGGCCATCATTGATGCGGCCACTTTAACAGGTGCGATGGCGATGGCTCTTGGAAATATTCACACTGGTTACTTTACTCGTTACAAAGATTTGAAAGAGCGTGTTGAAAACGCTGCTGAAGTTTCAGGTGAGTGGGTTTGGAATATGCCTTTAACAGATTTGCACGTTAAAGATATGAAAGGCACTTATGCTGATCTATCCAATATGTCTTCTGGAAAAGGAGCAGGAAGTGCAACGGCAGCTGCCTTCCTTGAACAATTTGTGGGTGAAGGAATTCCATGGGCGCATTTTGATATTGCAGGCACTGGTTGGGCGATCGGAAATCGCGTGAACTACTGCCCTAAAAAAGGTGCAAGTGGTGTCATGATTCGTACCTTTGTTGAACTGGCAAGACAGTTCCAAAAATAATTTCTCTGACTCCACTTTTAGGACTCCACCAAAAGCGTAGTCCTAAAAGTGCAGTCTTTAATGCTGAAGTTAAAATTCAAAGATTTATTCGAAACGGACTTGAATGGGGTTGGCTAAATAGCCCTTCAGCTCGTGGGGCTGAATCGTCAATTGATGTTGTGATTGAGCCGACTTTAAAACAATGGATTGAAGAGTCCACTCCTTGGGCCAACGTTCCCCCACATTGTCAAATCTGACACTCAACATGCCTTGTTGGCGAAATTGAAATTCTCCATCTGCGGGGACTTGACCAATAATTTTTTGAACAGGAATCATTAAGGCCTGAAGTTGATCGCGCCCCACCTGTGCCATACAGGACCCCTCGACTTCCATTCTTGCCGTTGTGGTTTCTTCAGAAGATCCCTGCGATGAAGTAAATTGAAAAATGACGCTTGAGAATTCTTGGCACACATGGCCTTTGACTCCCATCGCAGTTCGCATTTGGAAAGCCCCTAGTGAAATTCCTACACCTTCTTGAGTATGAACCATGCGCGCATCGCTGACTAAACGTTCTTTCGAGGCTCGTAAAAATTCATCTGCTTGCATTTGTGAAAAATCATAGGACTTCCGAACGGCTGCAGGAAAGCGAACTTTAGGCATTGGACGAAATGAAAAAAAGTATCCAACCGTAAAACATAAAATAAAAAGGACCCATGCTTTGAAAGTCATGATCAACGACTCCTTGAATAACACAGGTCTTTTCGGTCTTCACTTGGAAGAACTTAAGCAATCAGGACTTCCATCCAGGAAATGGAGCTTTCATTTCCTGCGCTTCCATGGCAATAGCTAAAAGTCCCAGTCTTGCAGACCATCCATAAACATTTTCATTAGGACAATTTTTTACACTGATCGCAAGATCTGAAACACACATGCGTTTGTAAACAGCACCAGGGCTATTCAGGCTTTCTTCAGAATTTTTTTCGCTATGTGTGCGTAAAAATCCACCGGCCAAATCTTTCCCAATCATATAAATCACAGGCTCCGCAGAAATACCGTCGGACTGAACAATGGAAGGAAGTCCTTCTTGAATAATAACTTCTTCCACGTCACGCCCGCCCTTGGCAGCTTTCATTTTTTTTCGTGACTTATAAGTCCAATCTAAAACATCCTGGCCAGAACTGACACGCACAACAGCCAAACCATAAGTGCCTGCATTGTTTTTTACAAATGCAAATGGCTTTTGATGGATACCTCGAACTTCATACTCTTTTTTTAGTGTCAGCAATAAATCATCTACCTTTTCAGCTAAAATCTTACGACTGCCATCATCTTGAATATCAAAATCTAAAAACTCATCTGTACGAACGTTAAACAAAAAAGGATCCAATCCAACAAGTTCACCAAATTCATGCGCCAGCTGGTTGTAAAATTTAAAATACCGTGACTTTTGACGTTGATACCAACCCAACTGTCGTGGGGGCATAATGGGAATAGAAATATCTTTTGCCCATTCTGCATAATCGACAGAAAAATCATTGTTACTTAGAATCAATTGCGGTGAAAATTGCTTCCACTTTAAACCGCTTGGATGACCTGCAAAAAATTCCATGGATCGACCTGTTGCCGAAGTCAGCATCAAGGGTTCATCCATCTGCTTGGGGAAGGCTAACATGACGTCATATCCTGCTGATTGAAGCAAGCTCTGTAAAGTCGCCACATTTTCTAAATAAAATGGATTTCCTGTGTGCTCCTCTGTCGCCAAACAAATTCTTTGTACGTCAGGATAATGTGTCTTCAAAAATTTCTTCATTAAGTCGATCGAAGTTTCTTTATCTGTTGGGCAGATATTGTTAAAACCCGCAGGATAAATATTCGCGTCCACATTGGCCACTTTATAACCTGAATCCCGAATATCGTAGCTGGAATAAATGGTGTAGGGCAAATTTTTAATTTTTGAATCATACCAGTCACAAACGCGGTCACAATGATGCACTAGAATTTCATGCAATTGCTTTTGAATCGGACTCATAAATTGGGATCTCCTTCGGGCGAACCTGAATTCTGCTTTTCCTTTGACGAAGAGTCTTCCTTACGACCGGGATCTACCATTTGCAAGTCTTCGTAAATCATTGACTGTCGACGTCGTGTTTCAGGTGTCACATCCGTCATATCCATCTTTGCAACCATCTCCATCTGCGTTTGTTTTTCTAACTGCCGTATGAACAAATCTGCACGGTCTGTGACTGGATTTTTTTCACTTTCTAATCTTGTTTCTTGATAACGATCAACTAGATTTAGAATTTCAAACAAATGCTTTCTTTGTACTTGGTTTTTTTTTCGAACAGCAATTGCCATATCTGTCGATGGATCATTTAAATTCATCTCCATTGTCCAATTCCAAGCATCACGATAAATGGATTGTAATTTTTCTAAAGACTTTTCTGACCAAACCGAAGAATTGTATTCCATGCTTTTAATCAAAAAAATCTGACCGATTTTTAATCCATCAATCAACTTTTCAATTCTTGCAGGATCATAACTATTCCAATAAATTTGCCCCATCTGAAAATATATCCGTGCAAACCAATCCTTATTGACTTGTGTGACCTGGCTGCGCATTTGAAAAACGCCTCGTTCGGCTTCTTTCAACCAGACTTCAGATTCTTGCAGTTGACCCATCAATAAACTCAATGAAGCCATCCTTGCAGGATATTCAGCAATTTTGCGTTCTAAAGAAAGAAATTCTCTATATTTCAAAAGATCCCTCATGATTGCTCGCCATCGAATTTTATCCCCCAAGGCTTCATAGCAATAGGACAATTGAAACATGGCCTCCGCAGCCAATGCCGGGTGGATAGATATTTCCTTTTCAATCACCCCACGCAACAAACTTTCAGCTGAAGAGTAGTTTTCTAATCCGATGAAACCCTGAGCTCTTAAAATATCCACTTGGCTATCAAAAATAGAATACGGAAAATCCTTTTGAAACTTCTGACTATCATCGATCAACTGTTGATATTGAGCTTGGTCATATAAAGATCTTAATTGCTGCAAACTTGGAATTTGCTGTTGTTCCGGATCAACCCTTACAACCTGTGCTGTTTGACAACTTAAGCCAAGTGCCATGAAGAAGAGAAGACAAATTTTACCCACTGGTTTTTCCACAAGATACCACCTTCGACGGATTCAATGCTGCATAAATATCTTGAATCATTTGTCTCATATCCTCAAGCGAAGAAAGATCTTCTTCATATTCAGGTAGGCAAATCCAAGAAAGACTTTGCAGACGCGAATCCATTTGAAACTGGTTCAGCAACTGCTTTTTTTGCTCCTGATATTGAATCACTTCCGAATCCAAAGTAAGACCTTTCGATTCCATTACAGATTCTGGCAAAAATGCTTTATTCAGATACATTTTTTCAAACTGATAGCCTTGCTTTTCTAATTCAGTCTTTAATTCAGCAGCTTCATGCAAAGCCACATTTCTTAAACTTGTTACAAGAATGAATTTTGTGCTTTCCCCATGCAAAAGTTGCTGTGAAAAGGTTAGCCTTTCAGCAATTTTTTCCTGCCAATTTTCAATCAGTTGAAAAAAATCAAACAACTGCGACAAAAATTCAGCTCCTGTTAACGACTCAAGAATTTTCACTAATTTTTCATATCCAAGAACCAACATTCTTTCAAAAAAGCCTCGCTCTTTCTGTGGTCGGCCTAACCGAACCCATTGAAATATGTTTTTATCAAATAAAGCGATGATTTTTTGTGGTGTATTCAAAAAATCGATCGCCTGCTCTGCCGGTGGCGTATCTATCAAAATCAAATCCCAAAGCCCTGTTTTGTATTGAGAATAAATAAATTCAATAGAGGTAAACTCCTGTGCTCCAGAAAGCTGTGTTGATAATTTTTGATATAGTTTATTTTGAAATAGGCTTTGAATGCGTTCATCCTTCTGGGCAAATTGTCGAACAAAATCATCAAATATTTTTTGAGCGTTCAGTAAACATGCCGTGATGGAAATACCCTGATGACTGATCTGTTGCAATTGCCCGTCATGACTTAGACCTAAACTTACTTTCAATCTTTGAGACGGATCCACAGTCAAAAGTAAGACCTTCTTTCCCATCTTTGCCTGAGCAAAAGCCATCGCAACTGCCGTTGTTGTTTTTCCAACTCCACCCGTTCCTACAACGATTTGAATCTCTGTTTTCACAAAGGGCTCCAGCCTGCAACACATGGGGCATCAGAAATTTGCTGGATGACCTTCAATTCGTGCATATTATAGATCATGGGAATATGAAAAACTTTTTCAGGTTGTAAACTTTGAAACAAAGAACTGTTCTGCAGTTCGCATTGACGTCGCTTTTTCTGTGCAAGATATGTCTTCGTGTTTTTATCGATCTGCTGCAGATCGTGGGATTGATTGATCCACAGATAGGCGTTTTTTTGAAAATTGTTTTTTAAAAATTGCAATATCTCGCTGGACTCTTGCAGCGAATATTCTGTCGGCAAAGCAACACAGTGAAATATTGTTTGTGCCGATCTTAAACACTCATCTATAGCACGGCTTTGCTCTCCCATTGGCCCCATCGACACCACTTGCCCTAACGCTTGAGGCGCCTTCAAAAGCGACATAAAGTGCCCCGTTGCAAATGCATCAACCACAATGTCTTGATAGGGCATTGCTGGGCCCACACGACGGAAGTGACTGGTTGCCTTCCCCAACAAGGAAAGCTCGGTCAAACCAGGCGCCACCTGAATCAAAGATCGCGACACCGAGTTTTCTAAAAACCAATCAACCAAAGTAGGAACTTTCAACAGGTGAAGAGCGTAATCTCTTAAACATTCAGTCCCTGTCCAAACCGACCACTGCATGGGTAGATCTTTCCCCAAGGAATCCCCCCAGCCCTGAGGATAAAACTGCCCCTGCAACCCCGGGAACAGATGGGCAAAATAGCTTTTTTGCCGTAGCTCCACCAGTAGGACTCGGCGCCCTTTCCTTGCCAAGGACAAAGCCAAAGCCGCCGAAACCGCCGACTTCCCTACCCCTCCCTTGCCAGTGATAAAGTGCAAATGTGCCATGGAACTCATCTTTTAAGTGTAGGAAGCTTCTTTCGCCGCGTCCAGGAATGTTGTGCTGTGCAATATTTTCCAGACTTGCTCTTTCTGAGGCACTGATGATGGACATTCCGCACAAATTTTCATAAGATCGCCGCTCAAAAAAAGCCTAAGGAGAGTTATGAAAAGCACAATTGAACAAGTGAATAAATTGGGCCGCCGTATGAACATTGAAATTCCGGCGGAAGTCGTTCAACAAACCATGGATAAAATGTTACGCGACATTCAATCCAAAGCAGACTTAAAGGGTTTCCGTAAAGGGAAAGCTCCTATGACAATGATCAAATCTATGTACGCAGATCGCGTGAAGCAAGATGCCGTTCAAGAATTGATTCAAATGCACTACTTCCAAGCTTTAAAAGAACATAACATAGACCCTATTTCTTACCCTGAGTTTGAGTTTGCTCCATTAACAGAGGCGCAAAATTTTTCTTTCTCTGCAAGTTTTGATGTTCGCCCCTCTGTTGAATTGAAAAAAACGGAAGGTCTTGAAGTTGAACGTGAAAAATTCGTTTTGACAGAAGATCGCGTAGACAAAGTGATTGAAAATATTCGTTCTGCTCGCGCAACAACAACTGACGTTTTGGAAGACCGCGCTTGCGCTATGGGCGATATCGCCATCATTAACTTTGAAGGTTTTGTTGATGGCAATGCTTTAGAAGGTGGTAAAGGCGAAAATCATCCACTTGAATTAGGTGCAAAACAGTTCATCGATGGTTTTGAAGAAGCCGTTGTTGGAATGAAAGTTGGAGATTCTCGTAAGATTTCCTTGAAGTTCCCAGATCCATATCACTCTATGGACCTAGCTGGAAAACCCGTTGAATTCCAAGTGACATTGACAAAATTGCAGAAAAAAGTTTTGCCAGAAATGGACGAAGCTTTCTTCCAAACATTGGGAATGATCAAAGATATTGAACAATTAAAACAAACGATCCGTGAAGACATCGAACGTACTGAACAAAAACGTATCCAAGGTGACTTCCACAATGCTCTTTTAAAAGCTTTGATCCAAGCAAATCCTGTCGATGTGCCAGCGCGTATGTTGGAAGAACAGAAACAAGGTTTGATTGAAGACAGCAAAAAGCGTCTTGCAGAACAAGGTATGACAGATGATGATTTCAAAAAATACGTTGAAAAATGGAATGCTGATTTTGAAAAAACAGCTTCAGAAATGATTCAATCTAGTTTTATCGTCGATGCTATTGCTGCACAAAACAACCTTCGCTGCACAGATCTTGATTTCACAAAAAAACTTCAAGACTATGCTGTTCAAACTGGAATCGACGTTGCTCGCGTTGAGGAATACTATGGTAAACCTGAACTTGCTAGCCGTCTTCGTTTCCAAATTACAGAAGAAAAAGTTTTGGAATTCTTAACTTCCAAAGCAAAAATCAAAGATGTAACAAAAGCGTAATCGCTGAAATGTTATGATTTGTATGAAGAAGAGCCAGCTTTATGTTGGCTCTTCTTTTTTATGAACTGACAAAGCCTTCTTGTCGTTGTGGGCTTTTTAAAATGACTTAGTCCTGGCAAAAATTATTTTCTTCAAAGTATTGAGAACACATCGTGTATTGATAGTCACAGTCGGCAAGTTTTGCAGAACTAACGCTCATCTCTAAACATTGTTTGATTTCTCCGCGATCGACAGAAACATCAAAACTTCCTGTGGAAACAATCCTTCCGCGTTTACTCATATGAAAGGTCACGGTATTGACTCCAATGGAAAGCAAGGGCATTTGACCTAAGGATGGAAACCATAGATTAAAACCTTCTGCGCTTTGTCCACGGTTGGATAAATACGGCAACATCTGACTGCGCTGCGTTTGATCGGGACGGACGACTGTAAGATAAACTTGATCTGCATCCACACCCTTAGGTCCTACAAAATAATCTCTTTCTCTAGCTGTGTCTTTTCCGGCAACAGATTTACTTTCTTCCGAGGATAAAATCTCGTTAAAACAGCTAAAAGTAACATCTCGTTTTTTTGATCCCTCGAAGCAGGACACATGCAAAGTGCCGCGCAGGGGGATTGCTTTAAAAAATTTTCCAGATTGGAATCCGACATCATCGATAGCATAACTAGGTAAGCATAAAATCCAAAAGTAAAACAAAGTGCAAAATTTATTCATCAGGTCCTCCCCGATTTGGATAGGAAAGACCTTAACCTTAGCTTTACATAGAATCAACCGCACGGCGCCATGAAGTCCTTCTCCAGGAGGAGGCTCTGATCGCCAGAGATTCAAATCAAAACAACGAAAACCTTACAAAATTCGTCGCATTAATTTGAAGGCTTGAAGATGATGAAACGCCTGCTGCAGTTGAAAGTCGTTTTTTAAAATTTCTTCTTTCGCAGAAGGTTTTTCTGACTTTTTTGAATCTCCAATTTTTTCTTTTTCACCCAGCAAATGCCCTGATAAATCTTTTTCTCGAGAGGCATCTTTTTTATCTTTTTTGACTTCAATTTCACGATCTTCAATTTCTATATCGGGTTTGATACCTTCCGCCTGGATAGAAATACCACTGGGTGTGTAATAGCGTGCCACAGTAAGTTTAAGTCCGGCCCCATCACCCAATTTCACGATCGATTGAACGGATCCCTTTCCAAAGCTTCGCTCTCCGACAATTAAAGCACGTTTATTATCCTGCAAGGCTCCTGCAACAATTTCACTGGCACTGGCGGAGTGTTCATTAATAAGAACAACTAAAGGAAGTTTTGGATAGGCAGCCTTCTTTGTTGCCATGGCAACCTCTTTATCATTTTTATTGCGTCCGATCGTGCTGACAATCACGCCCTCGGGAAGAAATAAGTCACTGACTTTGATGGCTTGATCCAAAAGCCCACCTGGGTTTTTCCTCAAGTCCAAAATAAGCCCCTTCATTTCAGGATATTTTTTTTGATGGTTTTGCAAAGCCTTTTCTAAGTCTTTCGAAGTTCCTTCGATAAAGCTAGTAATCTTCACATATGCAAATCCATCTTCTAAATCTGTGTATTTCACACTGTGAATTTTAACGACACCGCGAACGATGGGGATTTCAATGGGCTTATCTTCTTCCTCATTGCGAATCACTTTTAAAGTAATTTTAGCACCCTTTTTCCCACGCATCATCTGAGATGCTTCAACAAGACTCAATCCCTTTGTTGATTTGCCATCTATGGCGATTATTTTATCTCCAGATTTAACTCCAGCATTGTAGGCGGGAGTATCTTCGATGGGCGCAATGACAGTTAAATAGCCATTTTGAACAGAAATTTCCACACCTAGCCCACCAAATTCACCGTTCGTTTCATTTTCAAAGTCTCTCATAATTTCAGGTGGTAAATAATTAGTGTGTGGATCTAATTCGCGCATCATTCCACGAATAGCGCCATTCAGAAGTTTTTTTGTATCTACTTCTTCGACATAGTATTGTTGAATCATGTTCAACACTTTAGAAAAATTTTGAATTTCAGCATAACGTTCATCGACTGCGGCGGAGGCTGCCGCGAAAGATTTTGTCCATTTGAATTGAAAATGTTTGTGAATAAAAAGTCCTGCAGCAATAGCAAGTAAGCACAAAACCAATTTTATCATTCGCTGTTGGTTCATAAAGAGGGTCCTTTCAACCATGACTTGGGATCATAGGGTTCTGAAAAATGTCGAATTTCAAAATACATTCCTTGCGTTCCATGAATTTCCGAAAAACCCGTGCTGGCAATCTTTTGCTGGGGTTGAACTTTTTCTCCAAGACTGACCACGGCATCTTTGGTTCCAGCATAGACGGTGTAGTAATGATCACCATGATCTAAGACGACGACTTGTCCCCATCCATCCATCGATCCTTGGTATGCAACTTTTCCACTGGCAACTGCAAACACTGTTTGATCGTGATCTGTCGCAAAGAACAAGCCTTTGTGTGCAAATGCAATTTTTAAAAAAGGGTCCCTTTGAACACCAAATCCCTGGTATATCTTAGCATTCAATGGATATGGCAATTGTCCCTTTAAATCTGAAAAGGCGGACTCAGACAGAAGGTCAACCCATCCTTGATCCGTGCGTTGATCCCGGTTTAATTTTTCTTTTAACACGGCCAGTTTTTCTTCCGTCATCAAGGCACTGTCTTTGATTTTTTTAAGTAATTTCTTTTTCAGCTGATTTTGTTCGGCTAAACGACTTTCTGTTCGAAGATGTTGTTTTTGTAGCTTTTGAAGTTTTGCCACCCGAGACGCAAGTTTTTTCTTTTTCCCATCCAATTCTGCAAACGTCGATCGATAATTACGAATCAATTCCAAATCATTGCGCATCAGATGCGAAAGAATGCGCACATTTCGATCTAAATCGTTCATCTTATCCGATGACAAAATGATTTTTAACACTCCCTGCTGAGAGACACGATAAATGGATCGAACGCGCTTCTTTAGAAAATCTTTTTGACCGCTGAGTTGCTGATCCAGCTGACTTATTTTCCCATTGATATCTTCGATGCTGACTTCAAGGGACTGCGACTCTTGTTCCAGCATGCTACGTTCTTGTTCCGCGCGACGTTGTTTTCGATTCAGTTCAAACAAAGCCCCAAGAAGACGGCGTTGTTCTTGCTCTTGCTGCAGAAGCTTTTGTTTTGTTTTTAGATAGTGCTCCTTTAAATTTCCAGAATTCGCAGCCAAAGAAGAAGAATTCGCAGCCAACAAACTTGCAAGACACATCCATGGTAACCATAAAGGCACTGCCCATGTTGCTGTTGTTGCCGTGGACCATCCCGTATTGATCGAACGAACACGCAAATATGCTATACTGATTGTGACCAGGACGGCCGCAGATAGAAATGACAGTAATTGTTTTGAATTTAAAAACTGAACCTGTTTAGCAATGCTAACCAACGCCAGATTTTCACGCATTTCCTGTGCTAGCAAATCAAAAACAACGTAATCCAAAACCATGGCAAGGCAAGAGGCAAGAATCGACAAAAATAGTGCTTCAAAAAGAAAGGGGCCACGGATCATCCAACGGCCGGCACCAATTATTTCTAAGACTTCCAACTCTTCCCTTCGTTGATCAATAGAAGTTTGCAATGAATTCGAAATCACAAAAAACACACCCGCCACCAAAAGAATTGAAATCAGTCCACCTAAACTTTGAAAGCCTTTCACAAATTGCGCATATCTTTGGATCCAGTCCTGACCGTAGGTCACTTCATCCACCCAAGTGCTTTGCTTCACTTGTTCAGCTAAATTCGCAAGAAGCACAGATCTTTGATCAAAGGGAATGTCTTCCTTCAAACGCACTTCTAAGCTGGCGGGAATGAGTTTCAGGACGTCGACATCTTTAATTAAATCGCCAGCGATGTGATTCATCTGATTTTGAAAGGACCGAATGGAATCTTCTTGCGAAATAAATCCAATATTTTGCACATTTGGATTTTCTTGAATATTTTGAATCAAATCCTGAACATCATCATGCTTTGCCGTTGAAACCAGATAAGCAGTTAGTTGAAATTCATTGCCCCAAAATGTGACCAATCTTGAAAAATTTTGAGAAAGTAAAAAGAAAAACAAAATCACAGACAGCGATGCTGTCATCACAATCAGACTTGTTAATTGCAAACCTGAATGATGTTTCCATGTCTTCACAAGATGTCGCAAAATCATTCTTTAAGAATACTTCGGTTCATCTGCAGGAACAAAAGTCCCGAGGTCCAGGTCTTGTCTTGGAAGGAAGTGCAGAAGTAAAACTAGACCTTTAAAAGGCCATCTTTAATTTCTAAGGTTCTTTTTTTTCGACGTTGTACCATCGAGTGATCATGGGTTGCGATGAAGACAGTTGTCCCCTGGCTGGAGACCTTTTCAAATAAATCCATAATGTCTTCACTTAATTGTGGATCCAAGTTTCCTGTGGGCTCATCCGCGATCAGCAATTTTGGTTGATGAACAATGGCACGAGCAATGGCGGTACGTTTCTGTTCTCCACCCGAGACAAAATCAGGGTACTGATCTGCCTTGCTGGCAAGCCCCACTTTTTCTAAAATTTGCAGGGACTTTGCCATAGCTTCTTTGGAAGAGACCCCTTGAATGGTTAAGGGTAAGGCAACATTTTCTTGCAAAGTACGGTCCTTCAAAAGTTTGAAGTCTTGAAAGACGATCCCCACATTACGACGAAACTTCACCAGATCCTTTGCGGAAATATTTTGAAGATCAAACCCAACGACCTTCAAGGTTCCACTTGTGGGTCGATCAAAGGCAGACAACATTTTAAACAAAGTTGTTTTCCCCGATCCCGATGGACCTGTTAAATAAACGAATTCGCCTTGATCAATATGAAGATCAATATTTTTCAAGGCCTGAATCTGCCCTGGATAAACTTTGTAAACGTGAGACATCTCAATCATTCTTTCAGCTTAAGTCGATTTTTTGTTCAGAACAAAACCCGCGAAGTCCAGCTGGGTGGTTCAGGATCTTCGGCTGGGGAAGTAAGGGGGGGTATGGCATTTTTTTCAAACTATATGAGTGTCCGAAATCCAGACATCCTTCAAAAATTCTTTAAAATTCTCTTCAAATTCCCTATATTGAATTTAATTCTAATATTTGGATATTTAGTTATTTCCGAAAGTCTTTTTTTGCGTTGAAAGCAATAATATTTCTTCAATATTTATGCCCAGTTTGAATATTTCATATGAGTTTGATAATTATTCTCTGCACGCATAATTTTAATGCCTGCTGAAAGGAGATTTTATGGCATGGAGTTCTGGAAAAATTAAAACAACTAAATCAACTGTAGTTAAAATTGTTGTTGAGCAATAAAAAATGGGGCCTTTGTGCCCCATTTTTTGATTGAAAGTGAGTATTTATGCAAAAACAATCAAATATATTTCTTTTACTAAGTTTATTTTTTTATCTCTTTACACAGGTTTTTTTTATTTATGCATCCATGGGACATCTCACGATGATGGACCAAGGCATTAAAAGTATTTCTCTTTTATTATTACTCCAGGCCTGTGGTGCTTTGATTTCAAGACTTATTAAAAATAATTTATTCAGTAAAAGAATCTATTGGATTTCAGCTAGTTTGTTTTATTCTTTTATTCCTCTATTTTTTTTGAACAATAAAAACTTCTCTAACACTCTAACTATTTTTACTTTTATCTTATATTTCTTTCTTAGTTCAAACCTATCACTTTATGTACTGAATAAACTTGGTTCTATTTCAAATCCAGATGAATATATTCTGCCAAAAAAAATTACTCTTGTAAGTACCACTTCTTACTTATTGGGTACTGCCATTGGACCATATATAGGTCTAGAAAAAAACTCAGAAACCATTGTTGCAATTTCGATGCTATCTTCATTTGTTGGTTTTTTGCTTCTAATTGCCGCCCTTAATTCAGAAACTAACGTGAAAGAACAATTGACCGATAGAAGTTCGTACAAAAATATTCATTCAGACAGTTTTTTCTATATTTTTATTAATTTTTTGCTTTGGGTAACGTTTGGCGCACTACAAGTAATCGAAATTCCAATTTTGAAAGAACGTTTCAATTTTGATTCTCATACTATTTCACTTTTATTTTCATTAGCTCTCATTTCTAACATTATTTTTTCATCATTTTTTCACAAATTTTTCGGGAAAGAGTTTATTTTAAATTCAAAGCATTTGGCTCTAATACTTCTGATAACAATTTTAACCGTAATTTTTTATGGTGTTAATACGTTCAAGTTTTTTAACTGGCCAATAATGATTACAATCGGAGTCCTAAATGGCCTTTATCTTATTTGTTTAAACGGCTTGGTATTTCGCATTAGAATTGAATCGCAAAGATTAGTATTATTTCAGAATTTAAAAGTGGCAGAGTATTTCGGAACTATCTGTGGCTGCTTGCTGGCTGCATTATTTTCAAAATTGGACGGTAGTATACTCATTTTATCTATTGGAATAATTGTCATTACATTTTTTTTAATTTTTCTTTTTTTACATTTTCGAAAAATTGCTTTTTTTGTTTTGCCTATAATTACAATTATTTCTTACACAAAGCATTCCTATGCTAATCCAATCCGACACGACTTCAATGTTGTTATTCCAAGTTTACCAAAAAGCTGTCTACCAACGGAGGCGGGATTAACACCATCAGCTCTAGTTTTTAATCAAATTTTTAATCGACTATATGAGTATACTGAACAAGATCTCGTAGAACCTGTACTTATCGCAAAACATGTTTGGTCGCAAAATGGTACCCATTTAAATCTTACCCTAAAGAAGGGAATATTTTTTTCAGACGGCACTGAATTAACTTCAAAGGATGTTTATTATAGCATAACTAATTCTTTAAAACTTCTTAAAGGTGGTGCAGGATGGGCCTTTGGTAATATCAAGGGATATGACCAATTTAAGAAATCGTTAAACCTCAGTCACCTTTCTGGATTTAAAGTTATTGATAAATATAATATTTCCTTCACTTTTATGGTGCCCGATAAGGCTTTCATTTCAAT
>CAZFSX010000002.1:0-3337 GCA_964522115.1 uncultured Pseudobdellovibrionaceae bacterium
CTGGAATAAAAACTGGAGAGAGGAAGAAAACAAACCCACCCTGTCGATCTTGATATCGATAAAAGGATCCCATCAACCCTTGTTGATCAGGAATTAAAGGATTCCACTTGAATGTAGGCTGGAATAATCCCATTTTCCAAGTTTCATCTAGCATCGACCATGAATCGATTTTTCGACCAAAAGAAAAACCTCCTGTGGTCAAATAAAATTCACGTGGATCGATATAACTTAAAACAGGGACACCCACAGCATACTGACCGCGAAAGTCGACTTTGAAAATTTCATCGTTTTCATTTTTGACTCGAAATCCAAAAAAGGAATAGGCCTGATCTTCAGTGGCCTGATAATCTGTCGATAGAAATCGGGATTGTTCTAAAGAAATTCCCCCCACCCAAGTGGCCTGGGCAGAGCTGACATAGAACTGCGAAAAAGCAGGTAAAATCAAAATTATCCGCATAGAGTATTCCCCTATTCCTATCATCAAGATCTATGCCAAAAAGAGGACTTATTAAACGGGACTAGAGCAAAAATTCAAGTTAAAAACAGGCACTTAGCAGACGGGTTAAGAATTCCTTAGCAAGTGCATTCAGAGAAGTGATTGTTTCTTAGGCACCCATGCAGTTTTTACAGGGTTCCAGCTTGTGAGACAGGGCTTCTCTGTGTATTCTGCAAATCTTTTATGAAGTTATTGTTGATCCGTTTTTCTAGCTTTGGAGATGTCACCCAAACACTCAGTGTGGTGGGTGCCTTTGCACGTCACTTTCCAGGATCAGAAATTCACTGGGTCACACGTCAAGAGTTTCGTCCTTTAATTGAAACACACCCTGATTTAAAAAAAGTTTGGTCTCTGAAAAGACAAGATGGTTTTGCAGGATTGATTCGACTGGCTTGGACTCTTCGCCAAGAACACTATACTCATGTTTATGATGCCCACAATAATTTAAGATCTCACCTTTTGTGCTGGTTTTTAAGATGTCATTGGAGTCGTCCAAAATTTATTCGAAAATCACAAAAAAGATGGAAGCGATTTTTACTTTTTCATTTCCGCATCAACCTTTTTCAACAACCTTTTTCTGGTCAACGCGATCTTTTAGAGCCCTTACAATCCTGGGGAATTTCTAAAATTGCCCCCGAAGCTCCTCAGTTTTTTACAACGCCACAAGCATTGAATGAAATCCAACAGCGCAGCCAACGAATGGGCCTGACTGATTGGATATGCCTTGCTCCTTCCGCAGCATTCCCTTTAAAAAGATGGCCCATCCATCACTGGAGAAGCTTGATTCAAATGCTTCCGAAGGAAAAGTTCGTCATTCTTGGAGGACCTGAAGATCACTTTCTAAATGAAATTGCGAAGGGGTTTGACCATCAAGTTCATTTGCAAATGGGATGCTGTAGTTTTCAAGAAAGTGCAGCATGGATTCAAGGCTCAAAAGCTTTGATTAGTAACGACACTGGACTTTTGCATGTTGGAGAACAGTTAGGACATCCCACGATTGCCTTGATGGGGCCAGCGCCGTTTGGTTTTCCATCTCGAACGAAATCAACAACTATTTTGCAAAAAAATTTAGATTGCCGACCCTGCAGTAAACATGGTCAAGGCCCTTGCACCAATGCTTATTTTCACCAATGCATGGAAACGATGCAGCCAAATGAAATCATTCAATCCCTTCATCGACGAGGCCTTTGTTCATGAATTTTGTCTATAATAGCCTTCTTCACTTTGCAGAGTTTCTTCTTCAGCACTTCTTGTTTTTATTCTCTGCGAAAATTCAAAAACAGTGGAAGGAACAAAACAAACCATGGCCCATTCTGAATGGACAGGTGATCTTAATCCATGCCGCAAGCGGAGAAATTGAATATGCCAAACCTCTATTAAGATGGCTAAGACAACTGGCTCCTGAAAAAAAGATTTTGCTGACATACACATCCCCATCCATTCTGAAATTATTGCCTTCAAATGAATTCTATGATGCATGCATTCCTCTTCCTTTGGATCAGTCAGATCGAATGAAAGCATTTTTGCGTCACTTTCAACCTGAACAAATTTGCATTGCCAGAACTGATCTTTGGATGAACTTTTTGTCTGCAGCTGAAGATCTACATATCCCAACCTATTTGTTTTCTTACACTCAGAAAAATAATCTACCTTTGATCCATCGATGGTGGAGAAAACAGTTGCTTAAAAAAGTCACTGAAATCCACTGCGTCCACCCCGCGGATAAAGAGGAGCTTCAATCTTGGGGTCTTTCCTCGGCGCTTTTTGTTACAGGTGATACTCGGATTGACCAAGTGATCTATCGTCTTGAAAATCCTCGTGCTGTTCCTTTGGTTGTTCTCCATCAAGATCCAGTCTTCATTTTTGGATCAACATGGCCAGAGGATGAAGATCAAATTTTTGTCTGGATTCCCTTTCTTTTAAAAAAGGGATTTCGTATTTTGATTGCCCCCCACGAAACCCATCCTCATCATCTTCAACAAGTTGTAGAAAAAGCTCAACGTTTAGAAAAAGTGGCACTTTTTTCCAACGGCAAGTGGGACCAAGAAAAAATCATGATTGTCGATCAGGTTGGATATCTGGCTGAACTGTATCGACTTGGACAATATGCCTTTATTGGAGGAAGTTTTCGACAAAAGGTCCATAGTGTGATGGAAGCCTTTGCCGCTGGCTTGATGGTGGTTACAGGACCAAAAATTCAAAACAACCGAGAAGCTGTACTAGGACTGCAGAAGTCCTGGCTATGGAAACAAGATCAGTATTTTCATCAGGTCACGATCCTACCGACCGCGTCCAAAGCGCTTCAGTTTTTCAATGAACTTCCACTGCTAAGTCCATGGAAACAGGAAATCCAACTGGATCTTTTAGACCAACACGGAGCTTCTCAACGATTAATAAAAAGAATTTTGAACTGAAAAGAATTCGCGTGACTGCATCCCTTGCAGTCGAAATAACCTGCCCTGAGACAAAGCTTGTCCCGAAACTAAATGATACTCCCATCTCGACTGGGGACTTCGTAATGGGCATAAAGGTTTTGCTAACTCTAATTCGCTGACTAAAAATGTCTGTGGTTGAAATTGAGCCTGCTCATCTAAGCAAGCGACAAAAATAATTCTTTGCCCTAACAACGATTCCATCCCAGGGACATCTGTGAGCAAAGGAGTGACCCACATCGAAATTTTTTGAATGATTTCTTCCCTTTGATGAAGTCTGTTTTGTTGAAAATCGGATTGGGCCATCTGAAAAAATATTCCGAAGCTCACCAACAAAATCATTGAAAATAAATAAACAGAGACGGCATTTCTAAGAATAAAAAGGATCTGTCTCATTATTTCACCTCTT
>CAZFSX010000002.1:3347-4359 GCA_964522115.1 uncultured Pseudobdellovibrionaceae bacterium
ATTGAACATATATAGCACGTAAATTAGTACAGAAATTGAATCCAAAAATTTAAAAAATCTGTATCTTGAAACTTCCAAGCCCCAGCTTCAAAATCATATTTTTCTGACCAAAACTCCTTCGCAGGCATCTTCCACCCCTCCGACTCAAACGGAAGACGTAAATGCGTTCCATAGGATCGCAAGAATCCCTGCCAATTTTGCTCTAAAAAAGAATCCAAAAATAAATAATCTTTTGCACTATCTTCAATGGATTGAAATGACCTCCAATGATCGGGATGAATCAATATCAATTCCCCATCTCCGATCAAATTCAGATTTTCAGTGATCATTTGCCCCACAAAGACAACGCGTCCATGAACATTCAATGTGATTTTTGGCGCCATCAAACTTCCGCAAACAACTCCATCATTGGTTCCATGTCGTAAGTCTAAACTCAATTCCGCTTTTGGCTGAGTTAATAACAACCAATGTGGAATCATAGAATCTTTCAAAATACAGGTTTCCTGCAAGGACCTTGGAAGTTCTTCCATTTTAAATCCAGCATTTTTTTGCCAACTTGGCATTGTCCCTAAAGACCATCTGGATAGATTCTGGATTCTTGAAAAAAAATCATACGTCGATGGGATAGGCAACAGACTACCTAAAAAAATATTTTTCTCTTTTAATTTTTCAGTCATAGATCCCAAAGATTCATAATCAATCACTTTTAATTTCTTTGATTTTCCTAAGACAATAGACTCTTTGTTTTCAGGAAGAAAGGTTTTCAAAGTTGTTGAATTAAGATTCTCTGATCTGAGAAAAATATCTCCAAATATTTTCAGTTGAACTTTGTTTAAATTCCATTGAAAGTCTTGATCATCAGCAGACAGACCAATCAGCGCAAATGAAGAAATATCCATGGCATCTGATTGAAAGGACCGAAGATCCTGTATTTTGACTTTTCCTAAAAACAAGTAATCAACAGTGATATGCAAAAAACTTTGACCTGCTATTTTTTTAACTTCGATTGTCC
>CAZFSX010000002.1:4369-10226 GCA_964522115.1 uncultured Pseudobdellovibrionaceae bacterium
ATTTTAGAAATTTTTTGCTTATCGCTATCTGGTAAATATTTACAAGCAACATTTTTTTTAAAATTTTGAATCACGTAGATTCTATTTTGAATAGCTTTATCATCATATTTTTCTGGTTCAGAAAAACAAATAAACCCTTGAAGAAAATCATTTTTTAATTCTTGAAATAACTTTTCAGTGAAAGGGACAGATTGAATTTTGAGTTGTTGCTTTTCACTTTGGTCCATCCATAAAAAAATAAAAAACATAAAAATGACACACAATAAAAGAATTCGAACAAGCTTCTTCTTACTCATAAGAACCTCTCATTGAGTCTTTTTTGAAGATCCATGTCCATTGATCTGGAATCATGGTTTCGATCATGCGAAAACTTTCTTTTGATGATTTAAAATGAACGGATAATTCGGTTCGTTCATTTTTCCAATTTAAATTTTGAATAATGGGTTGTCGACATTCTACTTTTTGTAACGGCAGAATGCCTGAACGAAATTGAAAATCCAATTGTTCTTCCCACTCTAAAGCCATGTGTAAAATCAACTGCTTCTGCACCCACTGTTTAAATAAATCATAATTGATCAATGGTGATATATATGATGAAAATCGACGCGTTGATTGTTTTGAGAGTTTGCAAATTTTCGGAATTGGCCAAAGATCCCATATCCACGACTCATTTGAATCACATAATTGATCATAAAAATGATCCATTTCAGAAAGAAAAGATATCCAGTTTTCTTCTGTTGGCTTCTTCGCTAATTGCAAGGACTTCTGATAAGCCTTATTCTTAAAGCTTTGACTTCCTCGATCCGAGAAAGATATCAGTGGGATATCCTGCCCTTGCTCAACTCTCCATTCAAACTTTGACCATGCAATCAGGTAAGAATGTAATTCTTGAAAACTTGCAGCCTGAGTTATTCTTTGAAACTCTTGTGACCATGAAATCATTTGCATCCCTGAACGAATCGCAGGGACTTGTGTAGGATCACTGACATTTTCTTCGTGCATATGAGAAAAGATTCTAGGAATTTGATAGACTTGGGTCCCTGTCGCTAATGGTCGATACAACCAATCCTGGCACAATTGGCCTTCTAAGTTGATAGATAACTCTCCCGCCTCAAAATCTTTACCATGAACAGATCCTATTTTTGAAATTTGTTTTGCGAAGTTCTGAAAAAGATCTGACGGAGCCACTTCTTCCATCGTCTCAATCGAAATAAACCGAGTCCCTTCTCTATCTTGCTGAAGTTGATCGATATAACTTAGAGGAATAAAAAATTGATCTTCTGTCTTTGCAAATTTTCTCTTCCATCTTAACCCCCAAACAAATTTGGCCATTTGTTCTTGATGTTGAATTCGGCTTGTATCCGAGGACCAAAAAACACCTCCTTGATTGGGTTGATGAAAATATATAGGACTTTGAAAAGAACTTCTTGAATGACCTAAGTAGTGACTATCCAAGGCCAACGGAATGCGTTCTCTAACTGAAATTTGAAGGTCCGAGGTGATTTGATCAGCCAATAAATCCAAACTCCATTGCTGTGATTTTGGCTGATATACAATGACTGCACCATAGGCACCAATATTTTTCCTGAATGGCAAAACATCCTGATTCAATAAAGATTTCTGGATCAGCTGGAAGTCAGAGCTACCAAAGTTTTTTTCTACCTTCCATTGAACAACATCTAAAAATTTGCCAAAAACATGCTCTTCGTTCTTGAAGAGATCCTGGTGATATTCCAAACCTAAAGGAAATAAACTAAAACCTTGCTGCATAGAACTAAATTTATACAAACCCTCTGGAACTTGTGGGATTAAGTGGCTGACATCAACTCTGGGTAAAAATTGGATCCAAAAAATGGAACCCTGTTTGAATTCCGAAACACCTTCTTGTCCGCACTTTGTTGGATTTTTAGAACAATCCACGAGCTCACTGACTTGCAATGCTGAAAACTTTGAAGGACTCCGACTATCATAAACAAAAAATAAATATTTAGATAACTGATGAAGCAAAGATTCTGGTATGGAAGTCAGGGACTCAAAAAAATAAGAGTGCTGACTATTTCCTTTAGTTAAATAATGAAAGACAGGATCTTTAGCTTGAATGGATGAAAGAACAACCCAAGGTCGACTTGATTCGTCGATCAATGGCCATGTCAGTGCCTGATCTTCCTCAAAGCTCGTACCTGGTTTAAAAAATAAACTTTGCTGATCCTCTTTCGTTTTTGAATCCAAAGGAAGCCATGCGTGTTTTTGTTCGCTCCACCGACGAAGACAGGCTTGACCACGGATATGACATTGCAAATCAATCGATAGGAAATTCCAGATCTGATTATGAGCCCATTGCATAGAGGAGCCTGAATAAGTCTGAACCCCAGGTAAAACTGATTCCATTTTTTGAAGTAGGGAGGATTCTCTCAAACTGGCGGTTCCCATGACTGAGACACGCAAAATCTCGGCCATCAACAAGAAAAGAAAAGCAAAGGCAAGAGACCAGGCCGACCAACGCCAAAAAGTTTGAAAATAAGAGTGAGGTCTCTTTTCATTGATAAAAATCATGCTATTCTTATACCGCATTGCTCCCTTTAATCACAGTCTCTGACTTAGGGCTTTGCTTTTTTTTCCACTCTGTAAAAAAGGTCGACAAGAGACTTCTGTCTCTTTAGGATCAGGCTTTGACTTCAGGAGGCCCTATGTCTTTAGATCCCATTCGACAGATACCCACCTCACCACGTTTTCAAGCTGGCGATACTCTTGTTCTTTTCGGAGAACTTTTCCAACGAGGTTATGCCAATGGATTGGTCGAGCAAGCTCAGAAACTGGGCATGAATATTATCTATTCGACAGTCGGTCGTCGCGACAAAGATTTAGGCCTGCGACCTTTGAATCATGAAGAAATCTTGAATCTTCCCAAACCCCTGATCAATGTTCCCTTGGAAGCAGGTTTTGATGAGGAAGCTTGTTCGACAGGTGAAACACCCAATGATTTTCTGAAAGATGCAAAACTATCCAATTGGGAAACAACAAAATTAGATTTTCATAAAATTGAAGAGTCCAGAAAAAAAGGGCACGAACGCTTTCGGCAACAAGTTCGAAATTATTTATCTGCCCTGGAAGAACATCTTCCTTCAACAGGAAATGTCTATTTTGCCCACTTAATGGCCGGTGGAATTCCGCGAAGTAAAATTTTAATGTCGATCATGAATCGTGTTTTCAAAGGAAGCCAGGATCGCTATGTATCGTCCCAGTTTTTTTGGGAAACGGATATTGGCAAACTCTGCGCGATCAGCTTTAATGAAGTCACAGCGGACACCCTTCTTGTTTTACTACAAGAAACTGAAGCATTAAGAAAAAAATTAGATCAAACTGGACGACGAGTGAGCTATTCAGCCTATGGATATCATGGTACCGAAGTCTTAATTGGTCATCAATACGTATGGCAAACCTACACACCTTACCTTCAGGGGTGGGCAAAAAAAAGAATGGAAGATCATGCTAAAGATTTCTTTCACAAGGGAGTCAAAGTCGCAGTGTACAACTGTCCTGAAATTCTTACCGCCAGCAGTTCGGTTTTTGTGGGAGGAGAAATTTCTCTGTTTCCTCTGCTTGCTGCATTAGAAAAAGAAACATCTCACTCCAAAGTTACCCAACAAATATTGAATCAAGCCCAATCTTTCATGAAAGAAGGTTTCTCTTGGAAGCAACTTGTCCAGATGAGTTCAGACTTCTTACAGCTTCCCTCGGTTCGTGATCTATGCAATTTTGAAAAGTGGCCACAACACTCCAAACCTGATGTCATGGAAAAAATGCTTCAACTTTGTGATGAAATGTCAGCATTGCAAAAGACAAATAAGCAAGAAATTGCAGCGATGTTGAGTGAACTTGTTTTTCAAGCCAGCGCAAAGATTATGATTACGGATATTTGGCACCCCTCAAGTGCTGTTCGATGGATTGGACATGACGTTTTAGCGAAAGTGATTGCCGAATCAAACAGCCATGAATCATGAATCCCCCATTTCAACCAAAATCTATGATCGTGGCGATTTTTTCTTTGAAGATATTCTTCAATGCATTCAATCTGCTGAAAAAGAAATCATGTTCGAAAGTTATATTTTTGACTATGATCCTGTGGGAATTCCCTTACTGGAAGCTTTGATACATGCTCATCAAAGAGGTGTTCGCGTTCGCCTTTTAGTCGACGCGATTGGATCTTTTAACTGGAGTATGATGCTGGAACAAAAATGCCGGCAAATGAATTTGCCCTTCCGCTTGTATCACCCTATCCCCTTTCAGTACCAAAGCTTAAAGCGCATTTCTTGGAAAAATCTACGAAAGCTACTTTTTCTTTTTCGCCGACTTAATCGACGTGATCATCGCAAAATGATCATTATCGATAGAAAAATCTGCTTTCTTGGAAGTCGTAATATTTCACAAGTCCATTCTGAATACTATATGGGAACTTCTGCATGGAAAGATGTCAGCTTGCGACTTGAGTTTTCAGGATCCCAAACCTCGTCTGAAATTCAAGCATGTCGAGTTTCGTTCCAAAGAGCCTGGCATCAATCAAGATGGAATTGGCATCGTTTGCGCCGAGGCCCCATGTCCATATTTTCTCGCCGTTTTTTCTTAAACTATAAGTCATTAAAGTTTATCCATACTCATTTTCACCGAAGATCACGGCTCTTTTTTCAACGTCAACTGCATCGATGGATGAAAAAAGCCACAGAAAAAATTTATATCACCAATGCTTACTTTATTCCCAAAAGATCTCTATTACGAACTCTTGTACGCGCTAGCAAACGAGGCGTTGATGTTCGTCTGTGCCTTCCTGAAAAGACAGACGTTCGACTTGTGCAATGGGCTTCACGAGCTGTTTTGTATCAGCTTGTACGTAAAGGAATTAAGGTTTATCAGTATCAAAAATCTGTCATGCACTCAAAAACAATGATCATTGATAATAAAGCTCTGATTGGATCTAAAAATTTAAATCATCGCTCATTATTGCATGATCTTGAAATTGAAGCCGTCCTTGAAGACAAATCCAGTGTGGGGAAAATGCTACAGATTTGGAGATCCGACATGCAAAACAGTCGTATTCTTCAGTTGCAACATTTTGAAAATTTTTCTTGGATCGAAAAGTCCTTTTATAAATTCATCTACTGGTTTAGATACTGGCTATGACAAAACTAAAGATTTTAAGTTACAATATTCATAAAGGTTTTTCTGGTACTGGCGCTAAATTTATTTTGCATGAACTAAAAAAAGCCTTGGCTTCTGTTGACCCTGATATTGTTCTTCTTCAAGAAGTTGTGGGTCACCACTCCAAACATGCCGTTAAAAGATCGGACTGGCCTAAAGAAGGGCAGTTTGAATTCCTTGCTGATACTCTATGGCCTCATTTTGCCTACGGAAAAAATGCCGTCAGTCAATTTCACCACCATGGAAACGCAATTCTCAGCAGATTTCCCATCATTCAACATCAAAATGTCAATATATCGACCAATCGTTTTGAAAGTCGCGGACTCTTGCATGCGGAAGTGGAAGATCCTGTCTCTGGAAAGAAATTTCATATTTTGAATGTACATTTAAACCTGTGGCATACAGGACGCATAACTCAGAGTTCACAAATTATTCAACACGTTCAAAAATTTATACAAGATGATCATCCTGTCATTTTGGGTGGAGATTTTAATGACTGGCTAGAACATTTGAGCGATGTCTTTTCTGGACCTCTGCAACTTCAGGAAATTCACAAAACTCTGCATGGGCATCATGCTAAAAGTTTCCCTAGCATGATCCCTTTAATGAAACTAGACCGTCTTTACGTCCGGCATTTTCACTTGCACCACGCAGGAGTTTTAAA
>CAZFSX010000002.1:10236-28540 GCA_964522115.1 uncultured Pseudobdellovibrionaceae bacterium
TTTGTATGCAGAACTTTTTCTAACTTGATTGATGCCTATTCTTCGATAAACTAATTGAAGTAACAGCTTGTAAAGACAGAAAGAATTCATGGATAAAAAAAAATTCAAAGTCGTTATTACTGGGGGTCCTTCTGGGGGTAAAACAACTCTGATTGAGGCCCTTCAAAAAGATTTTTCGAAGCATATCTCTGTTGTTCCTGAAGCTGCATCTATCTTGTACAAAGGGGGATGGCCAAGAAAAAAAACGACCATGGCCAGAAAGCATACTCAACGTGCAATTCTATTCAGTCAACGCGAACTGGAAGATATGATCTTAGCGTCAACATCTCATCCTGTGATTCTTTGTGATCGAGGTTCCTTGGACAGTCTTGCTTACTGGCCTTCATCAGAAGAAAGTTTTTTCGATGAGATTCAATCCAGTCGCCAACAAGAGCTTGAAAGATATGAATGGGTTCTGCACATGGATACTGCGGCTCAAGATAGTTATGATGGCGATGACCCCATACGAACAGAAAACTATGAAGAAGCTGCGGAGCTGAATGAAAAAATCAAGGGTGCTTGGTCAGGTCATCCTCGTCGATTCATTATTGGTCAGCAATCTGATTTCTTTGCGAAATTGCAAATTGCAAAAACGATTATCGAAATGATCGTCGATCATCATGACTACAATTCAATTAGCAACTATTTGAATAAGGCTGTGAAAACGTGAATTCAATCTTTATGTTGTTTTTTTTAATTATCTCTCTTGCTATCTTCCCTAGCCACGGGAAAAACTTTATGTCCTTTCCTGCGGATAAAAATCAAATTCAAATATTATCTCAACGTTTTGAATATGGGCTACTGGATGCAGATCGATTAAAAATCGGAGATATTTTAATAGACGGAAACCAAGTTGGATTTCAACTCCATTCAATATCTTCAAAAAATGTACAAATAGAATTTTTTTGGCCTACAGCCTTACTTAAAAAAGGCGAAATTATTTTAAAAGATAATAATGGAAAGGCTATTTTTCGAAAATCATTTCAACCCCAGGACATTAAACTTTCCGTAAAAACCGATAAAAATGAAAGTCAACTTCGCGAAGAAGTAGGGTCACTCTTAGTTACTTCTTTTCCAGAAGAAACATTAGAAGATATGAAGTACATGCCTTTTATGAATCTATGTCTTTTTAGAGAAGAAGGAAAAATGAAAATCCTTTTTTGCTCGAAAGAACTCTATCTTTCCAGCAAAGATGGCCAGGTTGTCGTCAAACCCAGAAACACAACTCAAACAGAGGCCAAAGTTGAAATTAATGGAAAACGCGTAACCAACCAAGCCGGCGCGATCTTGCTTTCAAAAAAGAATGAACCTGTTTCATTTAAATCCCAAGCTCCCTCAGGTGCTGTTTTAGAACTTGAAACCTTAAAAAGAGAAGTGGACTTTTATGATGTGACAACTTCGCTTGATCAAAGCGAGCTGGTTTTTAAAGCTTCGGGAACAGAACCTGTGGATGAATCAAAAATACGACGTATATCCAGTTCCGAATGGGAAATCAATGTTCCTGTGGATAGACCTGTTCTTTATCTTCAGGGCGAAGGTGGCATTCCCATGCGTCAGGAATTTTATTTAAAAAAACAAGCCCCTCCTTCAGATTTAAGACTTTCAAGAGACGGTAACACTCAGATCAAAACTTATTCTTCGCAAGTCCAGATCAAGGTAACAAAACCTAAAAAAGTTGAAAGCCTTCAGGCGGATAGAAAAGATATCCTTCTGCCTCTTTCAAATGATTCTTTTCTTTGGACAATCAAAAATCTAAATCCTGGAACTCAGCGATCTTATCTTCAAATGCAATCGCAAAATCAAACCTATTATACTGCTGCAGACATTTCGCGTGGTTTTCTTACTGATCTTCGACTTCAAATTGGATCCAGATCTAATATGGATATCCAAGTTCAGCTGAATCCTTTCATTCATTTTGGTGGAAATTTTGGCTATCGATCAATCAGTACATCTAAAATACTTACTGCTTCTTGTTTTTATCAGTTTTTTGATAATATTCATCTTCAAGAACAGACACTGCAAGTTGGAATTGAATTCCAATCCGTCTCTCAAGACGAAGGAAGTTGGTCACGCATCAATGCTTACTCTCGATTTCTTCGTCCATTGCAATCGAAGCAAATCCCTTGGTTTGATTTCTGGCAGATTCAAGCTCGAATGCAGATTGCCAGTGCCGGATCCATCGCTGAAGGCTCTTCATTTATTGATGGATCTGGAACTTTAATTCATGAAATCACGCCTCGCCTTAATGTTGATATTGGATTAGAAGCTGAATCATCGAAAACTCTTGCTGAATCCAAAACATCATTCTGGGTCAACATGGGATTAGGATATCAATTTTAAATTATTATTTTCTTTTAAAAAAACCTGTCACAAGATCTTTTAGATCTTTATTGAAGATGTCGTCCTTACCTGCTTTATTACGAGCAAGTAAGGATATTTCACGACGAGCCGCCATCAATGAACCGTCTAGGGCCAAACTTTTTTCAAAATATTTTTTTGCATTGACCACGTCACCTAATGATTTTTGGTATAATCCTAGAACGAAAGAATACAGGGCTTCATAACGGTCTTCAGGTGGAATTTGCATAATGTCTAATTCAATATCTTTGAGTGACTGCTTTCGATTTTTAGAACTATCTAAAGTACCCAATTTGGCCCAAATAAGATACAGACGAATTTTTTCCAAAGAAGGATCATTTTCATAGGCTTTGCGCAATAAATGCAATGCTTGTGGATATTGGGCTCGTGGCAAACAGTTTTTTGCTTCTTCAAACTGAGCTGCAGCTTTAATCCTGACTTCAATTTCGGCCTTTTGGATTTCATCTTTCATGGCTTTACGATTACCTGTTTTTTCAAACTCCACCGCACTTTGCGCAAGATGAATTACTTCCTCATACAAGGCTTCAGAATTTCCATCTGAAGGTGATTTTCCAATCATCCGAAGAAATTCAACATAAACACGTTCTGGATCTAAATTTGAGCTTCCTGTTAACATCACCATTTGATCAAAAATATCAATGGGCTTTTTATTTGTAAATTCTGCTTTAATTTTTTCAAGCATTTTCTTCTGCTGAGCTAAATCATCTTGTTTTGCAGCCTGAACAAAAATAATCATCCCTTTGATCGCCAATAAATGAAGGGCTTTATATAACGCTTCTTCTGGATATTTTTCACTATCTAATAATTTTTGCAATGTAGGCTGATCCTCAAGATCTGACAACAATTGCGGTAAAGCATGTACTAAAGGTAGCTCAAACACCGCATGGTGTGGACTCCATACAGGACCATTTTGAATCTTAAAATTCAACCACTGTAGATAGTGTGATTTGAGCCATTGATGTGTAATTTTGGAAGCAACCCAATCATGCAAAAATTGAACTAAAGCTTCGCTATCTAAATGAGGAAAGGTTAAATCCACATCGGCTGCAACAAAATTGATCTGAAACATTTCATCCTTGATAATACGAGACAGTCGAATATTCATTTGTGCTTCTAGAGCGGCATCAAATCCATGGGGACTCAGCAAGTTTGCGGCAATCAATCTTTCCCCCAAACGACGGTTCGAAGATGTCGCCAACACACTATCTAAATCCTCATTACTGACAAAGCCAGAATCAATTAATAAACGGCCCAAATAGGTTGACTGATCCGAAATATCAACTTGAACAATCACTCCATTCGAAAGAGAAATGCCCGAAACATCACCATTTTCACGACCCACAACATTCAAATGGCCTGAGCTCTTAGATTCGACAAGCAAGCTATAAACGAAGGGCAAATCAAATCCATGAACTTCTTCTAAGCTTTCAATCAGTTTCTTCTTTTCACGTCCACTGACTTTGCTTTTATTGAAAATTTGATAAAGTTTCCTTCGTGGTGCTTCTTCAATTTCAATGAATCCACTGTTTTTCTCAATCGATGAAAGATGTGGCTCCAATTCGGAAAGTTCGAATGGTTTCTTTAAAAAAGCAACAGCATTTGTACTTCGTAGAGTATCTTTGATGAATTGATTATCAACATAAATACCACTCATCATTACCAATGGAATTTGTGAAAATTTGGCTTTGATTTTTTCTGCAATTTCCACACCGTTCATCGATGGAAGAAGACAATCTATCAAAACAAGTGATGGTTTTTTTTTATCAATTGTTGCGAAGACATCAACTTCGTTCACAGCAGTCAAAACAGTATGACCTAAACGTGAAAAGTAGCCTCGAAGACTTTCCATGATGGAATCGTCATCCTCCAGAATTAATATGGAAGTCGATTGTGAATTCAATCAAGGCTCCTTCAATTGAATTTATTTCTTCAGAAATTTAAAGTACTTTGCCTCTATAATATCCATTTCCATCAAATGACCATCATTATCTTTAATATCTTTTGGTGGCTGAACTGTTCCTTGGCTAAACTCTTTTCCCTGATTAAAAAGAACCATTTTTTCAGTCCCTGATTCATCTGAATAATATGGTACATAAAAAGAAGCAACACTGGCCGAGCTTGGAAGAAATCCATCAACCATATTCATTTGATCTACGATCACTTTTGGACACTGGTGAAATGTAATTTGAGCCTCTTTCGCTTGACCTAACCATCGAATCCATTCACGAATGCCGCAAGAATTGATCCCTTTGACATCAGCAAGCTTGAGATCTATTTTTTTTAAGTTAGTTAACGAATATACGTTAAAATCAACATCCTCATCAAGAATTCCCGAAACATAAACCGTGGCACTATCCGCTGCCTTTTCTATACGTATATCAAACTTTGCCATAGCCTCCCCTTCATTCCTTATACTACGATGAGATCCACAAACTGCAAAGAATTAGATCACAGATTTATCATGGTCTAGTCTTTCAACCATAAAAAAAGTGATATCATCTTTCAATGGAGCATTTTTTCTAAAATCTTTAAATTGATGGACCATGGTCGCAACAGACGTTTGGACAGCTGTTTGAGAATTTGCCGACAGGATGGATTTAATAAATTCTCTTTCTCCCCATGGCTTTTTTTGATTATTTTCAATATCTGGAATTCCATCAGTATAAAATAAAACCCTATCACCTGGCTGCAGCACGACCTTGGCCTGTTTATAATGGGTATCTCGATCCTGGCCCAAACGAGGATTATTCACCTCATTCAGAGGAATTAAATCTTTCTTTTTTAATTCTTTTCCATTTTGTCGTTGTATCAAAAATGGAGCTTCATGACTGGCATTGGCGTAAGTTAATTCCCCCGTCGTCGAATCATAACAAGCAATAAAAAAAGTCATCATCATTTTTCCTTTAGCCACATCATAAATCGACCTATTCAAAAATTCCATGCACTTTGATGCTGAAAAATCTAATGTTTCTAAAACACTGGCCGCTGATTTTGCAGCAGAAGTAATTAACGCTGCAGGAGCCCCATGTCCCGTCGCATCTCCAATCCATAGAAAAACTTTTTTATCTACTTTACAGTAGTGCCACCAATCCCCGCCGCATTCAGATGCTGGCTCATAAAACCCAGCAATTCTTAATTGATTCATTTCAGCCAAGGGTGCTGGAAATAAGGTTTCTTGCACCGTTTGTGCCGTTTTTAATTCAGATTCCATTCGCGCTTTTTCTGCTGTTGCTTGCAACAATCTTGAAACCTCTCCGGCCATGGCATTAAAACTTTGTGCCAAACTTCCAACCTCATCCTTGGATGTGACTCGGACTCGAATATCGAAAAACCCTTCAGCTACTTTTTTTGTCGCTAAAAATAATTCCGTTAATGATTGTGTTAGTGAACTGGATGCGAAAAGACTAATAACTGTTGTTGCCAAAATCAACAGGACTAAAAATGCCACAGATGTTTTCATCAGTTCTTGTACCGCATGAAGGGCTGATTTTTTTTCAGTGGTTGTAACTACGTATAAATCTCCAAATAGTACTTTAGAAAAAGCAACCAACCACTCCTCTTTACCTTTTTTTAAAACTTCAACTCCGTTGGCAAACTTGTTTTCACCTGTAAAAAATGACAATTCTCCAAAATCGTGAAAATTTTCAAGATCGCTATTTAGAGGAGAAAAAAGAATCGTTCCGTTTTTATCCACAAGAAAACTTTCAAAGGTTTCTTGCAGTTTGAAAAACTGAGCTATTTGTGGAATTTGAAAGTGAAGGTAAAAGATATAAGCTTCTCCCGTTGAGGGATTCACAATCCGTTCAGCAATAAGTACTTTATCATCATTTTTTGTTTTATAGACATGGCGACTTTGCTGATCCGTTACAGAAAATATCTTCACTAAAGGTCCTGATTTTTCTACAAATCTATCCAAAAGTCCTGATTCTTTTTCAATAAAACTAACTTGTTCAAATCCCGCAAGTCCATTTTTTTTAAAAATACTGATCCATTGAATTTTGGGATCTGCTTTAATGACAGACCTTGATACCTGTGAAAACTCATGATGGTCCAAATAGTCCTGCAAGACGGCTTTTGAAGATTGTAATGCATTGTTAAATTCGTTTGTAATCTGAGAAGCCATTGCTGACGAAATTGTTTGCGAGGAATCAAACACGTAAGCTAACTTATCTTTTTGAAAAATTTTTATAGCGATAGCTAAATACGACCCCAAAGCGACTAAGGGAATCAAAGTTAATATAATCCATATTTTATACCGTAGTGAAATACCTTGTTGCATACTCATGGCTCATTATGAATCATTCACATTGAACAATCAATTTTTCGAAAACTTTAGGACGATCGTCTAATCAACCTTCCGTCAATTTCTTCCGAAAACAAGACAGATGAACTGGAGTAAAATGACAAAAACAGATAAGGCCATCATTTTCTTTGCAAGCTTAGTCATTGCAATGATTTGTCTGTATTTGTACGACGAGACTATCTTTTTTAGAAATGGGCGAATGCAAAATTCTGCCTATCTTGGAAAAGTTGGAAGAATTTCAAACGATGTACGTCATAAACAAAATGCTGGATTACAGTGGAAAAATGCTGAGCTGAAACTTCCTCTTTTTGAAGGCGACAGCATTTTTACAGGCGAAAAATCAGATTCTGATTTGCTTTTTGATGATGGTTCTTTGATCACTGTGAATGAAAACTCGTTAGTCGTTTTACACAGAGATATGAATAAAGAAATAACTCTCGATCTTGAATTTGGTAATTTTGTTGGAAATATCGCAGACAACTCTTCGATTCAAATTAAATCAGGAGATGAAAAGTATTCTTTACGTGGAGAAAAGGCAAAAATTCGTATCAGCCGTCAAAAAACTGGAAAATCAAAAGTCGTTGTCTTGCAAGGTAAAGCAGAAATTAAAAATAATAGTGTCACTAAGGTTGTCGATCATCACCAGGAAATCGACATTCATAAAAACTTTTCTGATTCGAAAATACAAACGTTAAGCCAAGAAAATATAGCTCTTTTAGAATCAATGTCCTCTGAATCGCCCCCCCCACCGCAGGAAGTCGTTAAAGAAACCATGCCCGAAATTCAACTGAAAGATCAGCTGATTGTCTTTTCTCATTTCGATAAGGATCGGCCGCTTGAAATTAGTTGGAATAGTCAAGGTGTTTTCGATACTTTCGAAGTCATCGTTGCAACTGATTCCATCTTTAAGAAAATTTTATTTCAAGAATTAAGTGCGACCAACCCGCTGTTGACCCAATCTTATCCTAATGAAGGTGATCTATTCTATCGTGTTCAAGCATTCCATAAGCCTACAAATGCATGGATTCGAAGTCCTATTGGGAAATTACGGATTTTGGGAAGTGGTCCAACCACTTGGATCTTACCTAGGGAAGATATGGTCATTTCAAAACGACAGGACGAAATTCAGAAATCTTCCGCATTAGAACCTATCGAGTTGTCTTGGAAAAATGACTATTCAAACAAAGCTTACCTTCTGGAAATTTCAAATACCCCCAGCTTTGAGACTTCTTTCTTCAAAACACAACTGACAACCAACCAATTTCAATTCAATTACCCCACTTTTGGTAAATATTATATTCGTGTCAAAACTATACCTATAGATACCAATTTGACTTCAAATTGGTCTGAAGTTCGCACTTTTTTGATCCAACAAGATAATAACAAGGTCATTTTACCTGCACCGACCTTAGCTGAAAAAAATACGATCTATGAAGTTCCTAAAGATCCAAAACAAGCAAAAGGACCTACCATTGAATGGAAGCCTCAGCCCCAATCCATTGGATATAAAGTTCAAATTTCTGACACATATGATTTTAAAAATTCCAATACGTACTCTACCAAACAGGCCCAACTACAATGGAATGAATATTCGGGCGGAAAATACTATGTAAGAGTCCAAAGTATTTCGCCCACGCAGAATTTAAGTGATCCAAGTCCTATTGGATCACTATCTATTATTTTCCCATCTCCTGATTTAGAACCTTCGCCTCCAGTCATAGCCATTGGAAGTTCTCCAGAGAGTCAGCCGAAGCCACAAGATATCAAATTACGATGGGTTCCTATTCCCAAAGCAAGACACTACAAAGTAGAATTAGCAAAAGATAAGCAATTTTCAAAGATAGAGTCGAGTGTCATTACTGATACCACTCAAAAAAATCTTACTCTTTTCAAGCCAGGCAATTATTTTGCTCGCATATCAGTCTCTGACAAAAATGGAGTCTTGTTGTCGAAATACTCTAAAGAAATTCCTATTTCCTACACATTCAAAAAACCACTTGCTATGCCCAACTTAATTGATCCATTAGATAAAATGGCCGTCTACATACAAAATGCTGATAATGCGATGATATGGCTGGAATGGAAACCTGTTGACCAGGCGACCAATTACACTTTGGATATTGCATCTGACCCTCAATTTTTGAAGAAAAAAAATTCAGTTCAAATTAAAGGCACTCGCTTTTTAATTAAAGATAAGATTTCAGAAGGGAATATTTACTGGAGAGTCCGTGCTGAAAATAACGAAAAGACTTCACATTGGTCGCCAGTCAGAAGTTTTAATGTGATCGCCGGTAAAAGCGACTAAGAAAGGATTTCGGTCTGTCTCAATTTGGATCGTATTTTATATTCGATTCTTTACTGGAACCCGTCTTTGTTGTGAATGAACAAAGAAAGGTTGTCTATTGCAATGAGGCTGCCTCATTAATTAGCGAAATGAGTATTCGCAAAATTACACGAGACCGAATTTTCACCGAAGTATTAATTTTTGAAATTGAAAAAGACATCCTGGAAGGACTTGAAAATATTCATGATCCTACTCCATACAAAGAATTAAATTTTTCATCTTCAGAAGGAAAAAAAGGACGAGCCCAAATCACGATACAAAAATCTCCATTTTCACAGGATCCTCAGCATTGGATTATCTTTTTTAGAGATGTGACACTTGAAGAAACTCTTCAAAAAAAATATCGCGGAGAACTAGAACAAAAAGAAAACTACATTAAAGAACTTCAAAATGCAAAAATACAACTTGAAAATTATTCAACTAATCTTGAAAAAATGGTCCAAGAAAGAACGCAAGAAATTCAAGATTTAAATCAGACAATGACAGGTCTTCTGAATAGTTTAGAGCAAGGATTTTTTATCTTTGATAGACAGGGTTTGTGCCAAAAAGTGGCTTCTCGATTCTGTCAAAATACCCTTGGTCAAAATCCAATCAACAAAAACTTTACCGATTTATTTTCTACTGATGACTCTGCAAAAGATTCCTTGTTACGTTGGATTGATATGCTGTTTCAGGAACCAATTCCTTTTGATGATTTGGCTGCACTTGGGCCACAATCTTTTCCTCACCCAATGGGACTTTCTATTGCAATGAAATATTATCCCCTAAGAAATGAATCGGGAACCCTTGAATATGTGATTGTTGTAACCACAGATTTAACTGCGTTAATTGAAGCACAAAAAGAAATTGAATATGAAAAAAAACATGCAAAGATGATTCTAAGCATTGTGCGCCACCAACGTGAAGCCGCGGAATTTGCAAAAGAGGCACAAACATTGCTTCAATCTTCAATGGAAATGGCTTATCACAAAAATCTTTCAAAAAAAGATGAACTCTATCGCTATCTTCATACGATCAAAGGTGGTGCTGCATCTTTTTCTATTGCAAATATTGTCGAAGCAGCTCATGCCTGTGAAGAAGCAATGCCAACCCCAGAAGATCCCAGTTGGTCTCCTTTGAAAAACAAATTGATTCAATTAGAAATGGAGTACGAAAAATTCTTAATTGAATGCCGAGAAACATTGAATGTCGATCTTCTTGATATTCAAAAGTATGCACGAGTCCCCGTGACGGTTTTAGAAGACATTGTCATGCAAACCTACAAATATGGAAATAAAGCACTGTCGGAACAAATTTATCAAGGATACATCCTTGAACCCATGAAGAACTTATTTCTCCAATACGATGAAATTATTAAAGAAACAGCATCGGTTTTGAACAAAAAAATGGCCCCACTGACATTTGATGGGTCAGAACTTCGTCTATGGAAAGAACCCTATCTTAAATTGGTTCAAACCTTCGTTCATGCCTTTCGAAACTGTGTGGATCATGGTATTGAAGAACCTGAAATTAGAACCATGATTGGCAAACCAGAATATGGAAATATTCGAGTCTATTTTTCTTTAATTAATAACCAATCTACATTACGATTTCAAATTCAAGATGATGGACAGGGCATTGATGTTGATAAATTGAAATCAAAACTCATAAAAAAAGGAATTGATATTTCTGGAAAAAGTGATTTTGAACTTATTCAACACGTATTTGATTCAGAATTATCGACGAAGGATGATGTCTCTCTAGTTTCTGGACGTGGAGTAGGTATGGATGCCATTCTTGATGCAGCAACTCAACTCGGTGGAGCTGCCTGGGTAGAATCAAAAAAAGGGCAAGGGACAACTTTGACTGTTGATGTTCCTTGGATGGAGCACCCAAAAATCCAAGAAGTGAAGCTGCAAAAATTTGCTGCTTGAATAACTATTTCTTCCCAAAATGTTTTGTGTAAACGTGTTTCAATTTCTCATCAAATATTCGAGCTGAAAAGGGTTTAATAATATATTGACTGACTCCTGATAAGATCGCTTCTGTAACCTGATCTCTTTCTGATTCACTGGTCAATAAAACAAAGGGCAATTGGGCCCATTCCGGAGTTTTTCTGACACGTTTAAGCAATTCTAAACCTGATAAAACAGGCATATTCCAATCACAAATCACCAACTCGACAGGCGACCCTGCTGACTTTTGGTCGTTTAAAATTTTCCAAGCCTCTTCACCATTCCCTGCTTCTAAAAACTGAGAATACCCTAAGGTTTTCATTTGAGTCTTCACAAGATCTCGGATGGTTGGCATATCATCAACAACAAGAATTCGAATTGAAGTGGAAAACACAAAGCCCCCTATTCACACTCTATTAGATGATGAATTTGAGACTGTGAAAACAATTTATGATGGATCAGGACCTTGGGCGAGTCTCTTGCGCTCGCCCGTCCCATTATTTATCATTTCTTTACTTTGTATTTATGGCCTCTTACCAGAATTCAACACGAACTCCATCACCGTATTCAACACCAGATGTGGATTTGATATTCAAAGAACTTCCTTTTGATCCCCACTCTGTGGATGGCAACTCGTATTCAGGTTGACCAGGCTTCGTAATCCAAACTCTTCGAATTTGTTGACGTGGATCAATAAGTTTAATTTTTGCAGTCAAATTCATTTTTGTTCTGACGGCATCACGAATCGAAGCAAGCGCAATGCTATAGTCTGCCTGATTAATACTGTAAGTTTTTCCTCCAAAATTATTGGCAAACGTGGAGTACTTTCCTCCAGAATTTGCCGTGAATACAGCAGCAATCGGAGCCAACGAATTTCCAAAAATATTGCCAGCTTGCTTTTGAATGTAGGTATTAAAATCGATAGCTTTATTTTGACTATCGATACCTGTTACAGGAGACGATGTGCAATTCGCTCCAGCACAGCCCACAACGGAACTTGGTTTTTGACTGACATAGCGATAGGAATTATCTGCCAAAGATGTTCGACACAAATTATCCAAGTCAGCCGTTGATGTAGGCAGTTGGGATTGAGCAATTCCCACAACATACTGTTGTGATGGATGTAAGTTTTGAACACAACCAACTAATGAAGCTCGATCTGTACATGGCGTTGAACCTGTCACTGTGCAAGTTTTATCTTGTCCACCAAAATTATCTGACAAATATTTTCTAACAGTTTTCCCTTGAGTATCAAAGAAGCCATTGGAACCATCCCAAGGCTGATCACAACTGACTCCGCCTGGAATATTCAGCTGAGATTTTAAACTGGTTGAACCATCATCATTCGGATTGAACTGTTGGTATGTCATGCTATCGACATGGTCCACATAACCTGATCCTCCCATTAAGGCTATGGCTTTCGCTACGCCTGTAGCATTGGAAATATCACAATGTTCAGGAAGAAAAGTACTGGAATACCCCAAGTTGGTTGATGAACTCCAACCTTGTTGAACCCCAAATCTTGAAGATTGAAGATTCGAAGGATAGTCTTTCCCACGAGATCCCGCCGACCAGTAAATCCATCCTAACCAGTTTGCAGAATTGGCACAATTTGCAGGATCCAATGCTGATGGTTGAACGATGGCTACATCCACGTAGTCGCGGCCCACCCGAGAAAATGCGATATTACTATATGCAGGTAAATGACTTTGAATATAATTTGTACAATCTGTGGATGTTTTAAATAAGGGGTTGGATGACCATTGATTAATATCTTCACCAATTACTTTTTGGTAAGAATTGACTCTAAATTTGTTGGCAGCAAAACTTATTCCTACTGGAAATGAAACTCCTTGTGCTTGATTGATCGATTGTATTTTACTCAATAATCGAGCTGCAATTCCACTATCAATATAATCTGTATTCAAAGTTTTAGAAGTAATATCACTGTATGTTCCACCATAAACATTTTCATATTCTGTGAAGGTCATATTTCCAACATAATTCTGGGTCAATTGAACCGAGCTGCACAATAAGACACCACTTCCAACTTCAGCTTGAACTTCTGTTTGAACTGCCGCGAAATTGGCAGCATTAGATGGGACCTGCTTCATAATTTCATTCACACAATCTGCGTTAGAAAAATTATTCGTATCTACTGCTTGAATCGATCCATAGGCCTGTTGATTTGTACTAATCGTATTATCTGTATTTAACTGGACATATGGAATACCGTTCGTTTGACCACCAATAATCAAAACAGGTATGTAACGGCGTTGAATCGTTCCTGAAATACTGAAATCAAAGGACTTGGCATAGTCTACACGACAGGTATATGTGTCTCGATGAAAACTTAAAAGACAGGAATTTTTTGTGGGCGTTGTATATTTAACCGTACATGATGGTTTCCTGAATGGCCATTGAATGTCAGTTAAAGGTTTTTCACATAGAATGTCTTTGATGGGTTCCGAAGACTGAACGATTTGATCGACGCACTCTTGTTCATTCCCAATCGCCTCATCTTTGTTGGAAAACACAGACATCCAGAGCAATTCACCTTCTTGAAAGTATTTTGAGGAATTCTTTAACATTCTAGATACGGCACACAAGCCACTTTGCTTAGAAACAATGGAACTGAAAGAAACATTGTATTGTGCATTCATCAAGGAAAGTCGATTTTGAAAGTCCACAATCAATTGCTGTGGATCTTGATTCGGCGCTTTTCTCATTCCAATGTTAATGACAGGATTTCCATTGGAATCTGAATTGATTCCTAAAACAGGAGATTCATCAAAGATATAGCTTTTATATCCGTTGGAAGCAGATTTTGTTTTCATTGAATAACTTAAAACATCTCCAGGAATCGCACCAGTTAATGTTGGTCTTCGATGTCCATCAAGTGCGCTATAGGTCATACCCATCAAATCCTGCACACCCCACACTGGTAAGCTTTGAAAAAGTGAAGACCCAACTCCCACTGTATTGAGTCCATTTAATTGAGAGGTTGTTGTCACATAAATAGTCAGATCATAGGGGTCAAGCAAACTACGGTTTTGGGGACTAAATAAATTCTGAAACCCTTTCACTAAAGGCTGACCTTGCAACATCCACGATGAGTTATCCAACACAAACATCATCTTTAATGGTGGGTATTCGATATTAGGGTCACCAATATTGAAATTACTATAGTAAGGAATGGGTCGACCATGTTCGTCAACTAAAAGATTTTGACTTCGATAAAATTCATCTTCGGCTTGAAAGTCAACTCTGGAACAGTTTTGAAATGATAAGATCAGTGAACCTAATATCAGGCTGACTGGAATCCATTTTTTAAAAAGCCTCACGTCCCACCCCCCTGAAGTGTCGATATCTACTTATCGGGACGATTGGTGACATAATAAAGCGACTACATTAAAAATTAATTTTTTAATCTGTTGCAAAATGAAAACCCAGGTGATCTTAATGCAACCTGGGTTTTCATTTTGTAACAATGATTCATTTTAAGATTGTTCTGGCTTACCAAAACTCAACGCGGACAGAATCTCCGATTTGCAAATTAGGAACATCTTCACTGATATTTAAAGAGGATCCTGCGGCTCCCCATAGCGTATTGGGAAGTTCTTCTTCGGCTTGCCCAGCTCTTGTAATCCAAACTCGACGTATCTGTTGACGAGGATCCACAAAAGCGATTTTAGCCGATCTCATCAATTTGCGCTGGATCACTTCGCCCAGATCTTTCAATGCAAGACTATAATCGGAAGACAGCACGCTGTATTTAGATCCTGTTTCATTTTGCTTAATTTTAAAATTATTAGCAAAAGTCTGATACCTGAATCCTTCACTCAAACCATAACCGATGCTATCACCCATGGATGAATTCAAAGTAAAGACAGAAACCACGGGTTTCAACGCATTTCCAAATAAGACTTCGGATTGTTTTTTAATATATATGTTAAAATCGACTGCAGCATTTGTAGTATCTACGCCCGTCACATATTCTGGGGCAGAATAGGATCCTCCAAAACTTAAGCCATTGGTTGCTGGCACCAAACTTCCTTGGACAAAGTTATAATTAGCAGAGCAAAATAAACCTAAATTTTGTGATTTTGCATCCACCTGACTTTGTAGAAGACCAGATTTAATTTCAATCAATGGATCTGCGACCTCCGTGCATTCTCGAGATCCAAAATTATCACGAAGGAAATTTCCGATGGTTTGACTTCCACTACATAATCCGTTGGAGAAATCACAGGCTGTCTGACAATTCAGGGGAACTCCAGGTATAGCAAATTTAGGTTGTGTCAATTTTATAACTCCATCCAATGTATTTCCATCACGCTGAAATTGGGCTGAAGAAATACAAGCTTTATCGTTGGCACATGAGGTAGATATTAATGTCTTCACTGATCCATCGACTGCATCTTTTGAGCATTGCGCTGAAGTCAGACCCAGATAAGGCTGTCCAGAATTAGCACTGCTTGAAGATGTAAATTTTGGATAACTGACGCTTGAAACATAAGTCGTTAAACAAGAAGTTCCACCATTGATTCCATCAATATTATTTTTGCACAAATTTGAAATTTGAGGATCAGGAGAACTTACACTACAAGATGAAGAATCAAGACCATAGATTGTTTTTGTTTGCACAGCAGATCTTGACTCAGCGGTAAATGACACTTTACTGTCAATACAATTTGACGGAGAAGCTGGGCCATTGCAAAGATTACGAATACTTGCAGTATAATCTGCTAAGTTAGATTTGATTTCGCAATCTGAAGATAAAACAGAATTGACTGTTCCTACCGATGTTGCTGAAGCATAGCCCGCAGGTGTGAACGTAAATACGGGAGCTGGTGAGGAAGCCAAACTCCATGAAATATATCCACTCTGCTGCAATACTTGTCTATTACAATCATTAACTCCTACATCATGACCATTTATTGTCGTGATTGTTTGAGTAGGATGAGCCACCAAAGCGTAGGAATCAGGAACAAAATTTGTGGAGCAAGCATTTGTCATTGAAGGATAAACATAATTCGTACATGAGTTTGTACATCCAGCTAAATTATCCTGAGATCCTCCACCCATACCCTTACTTGCCATATCCACTGTTTTTGGAACAAAGGATGAAATAATGCATTTTGAGAAAGAAATATTTGCAGCAACACTATGTTTTGATGAAAGATAATTCATAAGAGCTGGATCACATATTTGCTTAGATGGAATGAGTCCAATATCTTTTGTCGAAGGTAAATTGGGCATAAAATAACGGGCGGCTTCTAGATCTATAAAACTAACCGTTCCGGAATAATTTGTTGATTGCTCAACAACTGATTTTGAACATCTAAGCTGTTGAGTTGAAACAAGATTAGAAATTGTACTACTGATGGAGTCTTGGTTCTCTTTATTAATATTTCCTAAGCTTCCAAGAATTGCATTTGTAATAACTGTAGAACATGAAGATATCAAGTCTCCAGGTAGGACTTTCGTTCCATTTTTTGATACCGACCCATCAGTATCAAATAATACTTTGTATCGATTTTCCACAAGACCAACTTGTGGCAAATCGATGGTCGTTTTGGTTTCATCTCCAAAAATTTGATAATTAAATTTTTCATTGTAAGATACATAACACTGACGAGGAACCAGCCGCTGCTCTGAATAAGAATATGCACAAGATGCTTTTTTCCATGGACGATAGTTCAATTTACAAGAAGAAGGTACTGTCGTTGTGTACTTCACTTCACACTTCGAAGCTAGGCCAACCTGACATTCTGATTTACGTGGCTGATACTGAAATTTTGTACGTTCCTGCTGACACTGAAGCTGATATAATTTTTCATTGGAAACAGTTAGCTTGTCGATACATTTAGATTCATTTCCTGCGCTGTCCTCTTCATCAGAAAACACGGCAAAGGAAACCAAATCACCTTCTTTAAAATATCCTTCAGGATGACGAAGCATTCTTGAGATTCCGCACAGTCCGCTTTCATTGCTGACGACTCTGTCAATGTAGGAACCGCTTAAAACGTTTTGATCATTCCATTTCAATAAAGCAATACGTTCATTAAAATCTTGGATCAAACCATCAGGACTTTGATGAGGAGCTTTCACTAAGGAAACTGCGACGGAAGTTAGTCCTTGCTGATCGTGGAGACCTAACAATGGAGACAAAACGAAGTTATGAACTTCTTGCTGAGTATTTCCTATAGATAAGTTATCTGTTTTCAACACATAACTAACAGTATCTCCTGGAATTTTTCCTGATAATAAATAGGCACCATTGGAATCAAGTTTCCTATGATTCGATAAAATGGAACTGAAGGAAATTTTTCCAATGTCCTCTAACTTCATCACTGGTAATTTAGCAAAATCCGCCTTACTGCCTGGATCAATTGGATTTAAATCACTTAATTGTGAAGTTGTGATCAAATAAATAGTGACATTAAAATTATCTAGGATCGCGCGATTTTCTGCATTGAATAGATTTTGAAATGCTTTTTGAAATTGAATTTTACTAGCATCCATCGACTGACTATTATCCAAAACAAAGACCATTTTCAAATCTGGATACTGAACCGATTCTTCACCAATTTTAAAATTTGAATAATAAGGGATAGGTCGACCATTTTCATCGGTGATCAAACCTTGATTGCGGTAGAAATCATCTGTCCCCGCAAAGTCAACACGCGAACAGTTTTGGAAAAGAAGAATAGACGTTGCTAAAGATAGAAGCAAAAGCCCCCGACGCATTGTCTGTTTCATAGGTTCCCCCTTGGTCATACTTATGTATCGGCCCAAGGTCTAGGAAACTTAAGACTTCTTCACAAAATTTTGCTTGATTCTCATTTTAAAACAACTTGTGTCTGTTTGATCAACACTTTTCAAAACATTGATCTCAATCTAATTCATGAATCCCTTGGTAGATAGATTGAAGGGCTTGATCTAATTTCATTTGTAAAGATGGCCACAAATCCTTCCGAGCTTGCTTCGTTTCTTCATTCATATACAAACATCGATTCAATTCCACTTGCATCACATGTTGGTTCTTGTCGGGATGACCATATTGCTCTGTCACTCTTCCACCGTAGTAGGGCCAATTGTATGCGACGTGAAAACCGGCCTGTTCATAGGACTGAATCACCAATTTTCGAAACTGTTCGCTGCAGGTTTTTCCATGACTATCACTGATCACAACATCTGCTCTTTTTTGACCAGGATCACGATGTTCCTTTGTCCCCATCGAGGGCATTGAGTGCAAATCTAAATGATAAACAGGCTTTGAATTCATAAGAAAAAAGTTTT
>CAZFSX010000003.1:0-26316 GCA_964522115.1 uncultured Pseudobdellovibrionaceae bacterium
AGCGGAAGCTATCACCACTGTCTTCATTGTGCTTCCAGGTTCAAAAGCATCAGTGATCCCCTTGTTTCGACGTAAGTCTGCAGATACTGACAAGGGACTATTGCTGTTGTAACTAGGCATTGTTGCAAGAGCACGTATCGCCGAAGTTTTTGCATCCAAGATCACTCCATAAGCTTGATCTGCTTGAAACTCTGAAACTGTATTCATCAGTTCGCTTTCCAAAACATACTGAAGTTCAGAATCCAAGGTCAGTTTGATTTCTGCTCCATCAGGTGCTTCAGTAAAAATCAATCCATCTGCCAACAACGGACGCCCTCGAGCATCTCTTCGAACCATAACTTTTTTTGCATTACCTTGAAGAGCTTCATCATAATGCCTTTCAACCCCCTCCAGTCCATGACCGTCGGAGCCAATAAATCCCAAAATTTGACTGGCCAATTGATCACTTGGATACACGCGCTTGTATTCTTCAATGAATGACAAGCCATGAACTTTCCAACTGCTGATGACATCATACTTTTCTTTTGACAATTTTCTTTCAATCCAAACAAATTTTCTATTTTTATCATCAATTTTATTCAGTATGTCTTGCCATGACCCACCCAAAATATTGGATAACTTTTGAGACAGCTTTTTCTTTTTTTCCAACAAGGAAGGATCTGCAAACAAAGAATAAACTTTTGATGACATCGCAAGTTCTTTGCCCTTGGTATCAACAATGGCTCCACGACGACTTTGCAAATGAATGGCCGTTTGAAATTTTTGCTTTTCCAACTGTGTCAGCTTTTGATTGGGAAATATCTGCAAAAATAAGGCTCTACCAATTAACAGAGACCAAAGACTCATCAAACAGGCGAAGAGTAAAAGTACACGTGATTTCAAGGCATATCCTTTGAATGAATCTGAGGCAAACCACTCAGGTGAATAATTTGTTTGGAGGATAATTTTTTCAAAGTCAGTTTTTCTGCTGCCTGCTGCTCAATGCTTTGTAGACGCGTCATGCGTGCAAATTGAATAGATAAATGCCGGGTTTCTTCGGTCAGTTTTTTTTGCTCACGTCCCTGACGAAGAAGTTCATAACCTAAGCGGCGCTCTTCCATTTGTAAAAAGACTAAAACAAACATGGAACCAATAAAAATACTTATGCTAACAAAAGGTTTCAGGTTGTGGAACTTTTTCAACGTCCTTGTTGAAGAAAGCATAGATCCTCACATTCTTTCAAAGGCCCGAAGCTTGCAACTTCGTGACCTTGGGTTGACTTTCATTTCTTCATCACTTGCGATGATGACTTTCTTATTTACAAGCATCCCTAAATCCGTGGATGCTTTAAAGATATTTTTAACAATTCTATCTTCTAATGAATGAAAGGTCAGCACAACGATGCGCCCCTTGGGCTTTAGTCCAAGAATCATTTGACGTAGAGTTTGCTGCAGGACCTCTAACTCTCGATTCACAACCAAACGAAGAGCCATAAAGTATTGAGTTGCAGGATGGACTCCTTTATTTCTCCACCGATCTACGCGTTCAATCAACCCTGCAAGTTCGGTGGTAGTTTCAAATGGCTTCTTATGAAGACGATCATGAACAATGGCTTTAACAACACGGTAAGGACTTCGAACTTCTCCGTATTCTTTAAAAATTTGATTTAGATCTTCCTCATCCCACTCGTTCACAAATTCAGCGGCTGTTCGAGTTTGTGTTTGATTCATACGCATATCCAATGGACCTTCGTGATAAAAACTAAACCCCCGAGATCCCTGATCAAGCTGTGGAGAACTGACTCCAAGATCCACCAACATCAGATCAAATAATCCCATCTGTTCCGAAGAAAATTCAGAAAAATTCTTATGAAACAATTGCAACTGTTTTGACTGAATTAGAGAAGAAAAATTTTCCTGTCCAAAATGGATGGCATCTAAATCTTGATCAAATGCGACCATTTCTAAATTGGGAACTTTTTCTAAGACTGCAGAAAGGTGGCCACCTCGACCAAAAGTTCCATCAAAATATCGCAATGTTTGGTGTTCAGTTTGACGATCCTGAATCACCGGTTGAAAAGCCTGCAAAACTTCATTCTGTAATACAGGAATATGAGGACGACTTTGAGTCATAGGGACTGACCTTTCTAACAATTCTAGACCTTCGACGGACTTCACCTAACTTAAGGATAAAAGGATTGTGCGTCAATCGTTGGACCGGCTAAACTGAATCTATGCTAGTGAATTGTCCAAAGTGTGGTTTTTCTCAACCTCAAGATCAGTATTGCGCAAACTGTGGCGTCAATATGCAGCAGTTTAAGCCGAAGGAACCATCCCTTCTGTTTCGTCTCATATCAAGCCCATTTAGCTTTCTGATTGTAGCATCCTTGGTTGCTGTGGGATCTTGGTACTTTATCCAGCAAAAACAACTACTCTTGCAAAAAATAACAAACTCCCCCGATCTAAGATCCACAAGTAATGATCGCCATATATCGAATGCGATCGGTGACAACTCAACTACGGTATCTGCGAATCAAGCCCTGGATTCAAACAATACCAATTCCAATTCACTCAATCCGGGATCTTCGAACTTGCCTGCGACAAATCCTTCGATACCCAACCCTGCTGTGAATCCCACCTCTCATTCTCAGGGATCGACAACGGAAGGCAGCGCAACTTCACCACCAACGAATACCCTTGGGAATTCCAGCGAGTCTGAAAACCACAAAGGTATCCTTGTCAAAGTCTACTATGCGGAAGTGGATCACAAAACCCTTGCCAGCTTCATTGATGAAAGCCAAAATATTGGGCAATTTCTTTCTTTGGCAGAGATGAAAGCCGGAGTCATGCAACAACTCAAACAAAAGCTTCAAAGTTCTGGCATCAGAATTTTACATAAAATTGATCGAAAATTTGATGCTCAACAATTAGGGCATCATTGGTTTTTTGGGAAAAAATCTCAGGACCCTGATTTGGATCAGGGGTTTGCAACACTTCTAAGCCTAAGCGATGTCGAAATGTACCCCCTTCGTGCAGAATTAGAAATTGGCCGAGCTCTTCGTGAATCTGAAGGAACAGTGCTTCCTGTTCGCCGAAGCTTTCCACTTTCCTTTGAGCTTCAGAAAGGGCAAGGTCTCTTTGTCAGTGGACTTCTACCACACCGTGACTTAATGGAACTGAATGAGGAGCTGTCCTCGATCCAAGTTTTTCGACTCTTCAAATCACCAAATTTCTTAAAAGGTGATTCCGAGTTGACTATCTTCTTCGAGTTTGAAAAAAATTCTCCTTAATGCTGAAACATCTTTATGGCTCCCAAATTCATATTATCGACAGGCCCTTCTTAAATGGATTGCTTGCGCGCCTGTGTGCCCCTGAAACTTTTCAACCTGAGATCAATGAACTTGTCGAGCTTTTATACTCTCACCTGATTGCTGAGGTGATGGATCATGAGCTGGAAACTGTTTCAATGTCTTTGCCAACACGTATGACACAGTCACATCCTGACTGTTTACTGACTTCAAAGATGGTGCAACCTGCACAAAAGGTTGTTTCGGTGAATATCGCACGGGCAGGAACTTATCCCAGTCATATTTGCTTCCATGACTTGCATTTCGCGGTTGCCCATCAGCAATTGCGACAAGATCATATTTTTGCCTCTCGAAGTGTGGACCCAGCCAATCATGTCACCGGCACAGAAATTAGTTCGACAAAAATTGGGGGAGATATCGAAAATACCACCGTCATTTTCCCCGACCCCATGGGAGCCACGGGAAATACATTGATCGCTGGGGTGGATTATTACAAAAAAAATGTTCCCGGCCGTGCTCGAAAATTTATTGCCATTCATTTGATCGTCACGCCCGAATACCTGCGCAATGTGACCCGCATTCATCCTGACCTGGTGATCTATGCTCTTCGCTTGGACCGCGGCTTGTCCAGCGAAAAAGTTCTTGCATCTGTTCCCGGAACCTATTGGAATGAAGAGCGCGGCTTGAACGATAAGGATTATATCGTTCCAGGCGGCGGTGGTTTTGGCGAAATCATGAATAATTCTTTTGTCTAAAAACTTATAGAAAGAGGCCCTTATGACATCCTTGCAAATGACTCCTTATCTTACAGAAGAAAAAATTCAAAAACGTGTGCAAGAACTGGGCGCCATTCTGACCGACAAATTCAGCGGTAAAGAAATTGTTGCGGTCTGTGTGTTGAAAGGCTCTTTCATGTTTTATTCGGATTTGATTCGAAATATCAATGCGGATGTCACTTGCGAATTTTTTGGAGTTTCAAGTTACCATGGTGCAAGCTCGACCGGAGAAGTGAAAGTCACTTTGGATTTAGCTCGCCCCATTGAAGACAAACATGTTTTGTTGGTGGAAGACATTGTCGACACGGGCTTGACCATGAATTATTTAAAAAACTCTTTATTGGCTCGCGGACCAAAATCTTTAACAACAGTCTCTTTATTAGAAAAGCCCGAGGCCTTAAAGGTGCCATGCAAAGTTGATTACGTAGGCTTCAAAATTCCCAATGACTTTGTTGTTGGCTATGGCTTGGATTACCAAGGCTACTACCGCAATCTTCCCTACATTGCACAAGTTCATAATTTCCAATAATTGGTGGTTGCTATGTCACTTTCGACAGCTCCAATGGAAAAAGCTCTCCAAAATCTTAGCGATGCTCTCAGCCTGGATAAACCTACGGAGCTTGAAAGAGATGGGACGATCCAAAGATTTGAGTATTGCTATGAACTCCTATGGAAGCTGGCGCAACGCACACTCAAACAACATGAAATCGAAGCTGAAACACCCAAATCAGTCTTCCGTGAACTTGGAAGACTGAACTGGATTGATAATGTTGAAGACTGGTTGAACTTCCAAAAAATGAGAAATCAGACCAGTCACGAGTATGGTCAAGACCTTGCAGATCATAGTTATCAGTTAGCCAAACAGTTTCTTCCATTAGCCACCAAATTACTTCATGTGTTGAAGGAAAAAAATGTCTAGTTCTCCTCAGGGTCTATCGTCTTCGCAGCAAAAGATCGTGAGTGACATTCTTCACGCTCACCTTTTGGCGAAAGACTCTTTTTCAGTTTCTTTCTTTGGATCTCGATCCAAGAATACATTCCGAAAGTATTCAGATTTAGATTTATGGATTGAAACAAGCCCCTCTCTAACACGGGCTGAAATTGCTGATATCTATGAAGCCATGGAAGAATCGGACCTTCCCATCAAAATTGATATTGTTACTCCCGAGACTTGCCTGAAAGAATTCCTTCCTCACATTTTATCGGAAAAGGTATTGTGGTATTCGAAGACCACAATAAAATAACGACTTTCTATTGCCACTGGCTGTTGTGGCTTGCACGAATGGACTCTTCTTTGTAAGAATCCCTCATCGTCAATATGGATGGGGGTTTGAGTATGTTGAAGAGAATGTTTTTTTCGGGATTATTTCTAAGTTTCGTAGGCGTTCCACATTTTGCCTTTTCCTTTGAACTTCCACCAACGAATTCCTGCTTTCAAATGTCTGAAGATTTTTGTTCCACACTGTGGTCAGATGAAAACAAGGGCCACTTGAAATTAACACAGGAAGAACTGCATCTGGGTAGCTCAATGAAAAGCGACCTGTCCTATGGAGAAGTTGAACATCTACGCACAATTCTAAATTCCGAATCCAAACTACCAAATTATCTATCCAAGGCCTTAAGTTCCCAACTGAAAGAATTAAAACAACTTCTAAAAACAGAAAACGATTCCATCAAATGGAGCCACAAATACAGTTTATTGAAAGAGCAATGGAAAAATCGACTTACAGATTTAGTCACAGAACGCTTAGTTCAAAAGTATCCAGATCTAAAAAAGGTTGCGTGGGAATCCATGAGCCTTGACCAGCAAAAACTATACTTTGAATTTAGGGATGCTATGGACCAGGATTTCTTCAATTCACTTTATCAATCTCATCCACGGTGGAAAAGATTCCAAAAACTATTTCAGCAAGCACAAAAAAATATTGTGGATACAATTTCAGAAATGGCGCTTCCATTGGAAGAAAAAATGGAAATGATAGAAACGATTCAATCTGTCAAACTGAATCTTCCTTATCATTCTTTGGGATTTGGAAGTGATGATAGTTGTTCCATTTCAGAATTCAATGCATCCTATCGTCTTGATAGGAATACGATCACTGTTTGTATTCCTATGATTCACGGTGTGGGCGATTCCGATGGGGCTGTTTACCAACTGATTGCCCATGAACTATCCCATTCGATTGATCCTGCCAACAAAGCTTATAGGAAATTTTTAATCAAAGGATTTTCGGCACAACTTCTAAGGCCCTTGGTTGCATCTTCAACGCCTCCGTTTTCTTGTCAACAGTGGAGCCAAATTTTATCTCAATCAGAAACCGAACTCTTTTCTTTTCATAGCATATATTCTGATCCACTTCAAAATCTGTATGATTGCTTGATTCCAAAGGATGAACTCCAAAGTTTTGATTTCGACAACATCAATTTCATAGCTCAACATCAAGCTAACCAGGTCATTCGATATTCAGCAGAAAATCATTCTTTTACAAAACTCTCTCAAACCCAACCACTGGCTTGTGATAAAAAGGAAAATGAATTCTTTCTCAGACCAGATCGACTTTGGTTGAAGAGTTACCAACAAAGCGTACAACCAACTCTTCGATCTCCGATAACAGAAGAGGTTTTTAGTCAGAGCCTTTTTTGCCAAATTGATCAATTAGATAACAAAGTAAATACTTATTCTTTACTTGATTCAGAAAAGAAAAAAATTCTTATCCAAACATCATTGCAACAAACGAAAGAAGTCCTAAAAACACTTCAAAAAGAAGCCTTTCGCTATTGTGGAAAAAATTGTGAAAGCCTGGAACTATTTAATCTCTCGAAAAATTCTGGGGAAAATTTTTCGGATTGGATGAGTTATCGTTCCATGACAAAATATTTAGAAAATATTCCCAATCCCGAATTAAGGAAAGAATCAGCTTTGGCTGGATCAGCCTTAGATTGCAATCAAAGAAATTCCCCCAATTTAGATAGACACATCAGTCAGGTTGAAAAAAAATACGCAACAGAACCCCATCCTTTAAAATTTGATCGAAGAATGGCCCTCTTCAATTCAAAAAATACCAAGCTTCTCAACTGCGAACTTGAGCCCAAATACTACGGCTTCGGCCAATGCCAAGTCCGTGCGAATTGAAGATTTTTTCCCAACCTAAATACCAACTTCACAAGAGGTCCATAAGAACAGACACATGCTCAATTCAAAATGAAGTTCTAGCAGAATTTCCATTTTGGAAGTGAAGCAAAGGAACAAACTACGGCAAAATTATCTGCATCCAAAAGTAAACAATCGCTCAACTATCATATCATGGGGTGCATCCTGCTTTGATACTCTATCAGAGATGATCTTCAAGGCACCTCTTTGAGCGATGATGAGATTTAATCCCATCTTTTGGCATTTAGCTCCCAACTGAAGCCTAGCCAATTCATCAATTGAATTCACACAAGTAGCTTTTTCTTCTATGAAGATCTCTTCTGAATCGTCTAAATGAAAAGTACAATCTGAAGTCACCCTCTTGTATTGTATTTCATATGGCACTCTACATTCTGTAGACGATATAACATGACAGTACCCGATTGAATTTGTAAAATTGCACTTTGTCTCTGCGGTACTCAATGTAGGTTGCCCCTCAACGGACCGACACATATTGTTTATTCGTGATACGCCATCCGAATTATTCTCAAAAGTTGATCGATTCACACTTCCTTCATGAATACTTGATAAACGTAAAGTATAATCAACCGAAGATGGCTTCTGTGAAGATCTTGCATAGCTGAAAGACAAGAACGACAAGATGAAACAAATGACAGTCTTTCTTTTCATAAATAATTCTCCTGATATCTAACTTAGGACCAACGCAAATAACTGAATATTTCTTTTAAAGCAATTTCTGAAATGAATAAATTCTGAAAACTAGGAAGCCATCCTGATGGAGCCGGCTCAAGAAAATCAGAAGGAGCTGCTGTCATCATTAGACCGTGCTTCTTAAAATACAAAAGAGACCTTCTCATGTGAAAATGGGATGTTACAAGAAAACTCTCAGAAGGATTTATTTCTTGAAGAAATCTTTTTGAAAACTGAGCATTTTCATAAGTATTCTTACTTTCTTTTTCTATGATAATATCTTCTTGAGGAATTTTTGACTCCATTAATTCAATAGACATGGCCTCAGCTTCCGACAAACCATGCCTTGAAGGATCTCCCCCCGACAATATAACTTTGCAGGTAGCGCCTTGGGATCGACACTGAAAATACAAGCGCATCACTTCATGAGTCCTTGAATAGCTAAAGATATGAGAACGTACCAAATCTGCCGATCCCGTTTTCCAAGTGGTTGTTCCCGTTCCAAGCAGTACAAAGGCATACGTCTTCCCAGATGAAAATGCTGAATCTTTCAAAAATGGATAAGTCTGAATTTGATTGAGAAGAAACCTGGTCACAAAAGGAGTCGCCAAGAGATACATAGAAAAAAAGGATATCAATAAAATACCTAAACCAAGACTTCTTTTGCCTCGAATAAGAAACAGGATAGAAATTAGTAGAAACAAAAAAACGATCAATGACGTCATAAGAACTCCCTTTGAATGCAGATCAGCTTCATGAATTAGCCTCATCCCATAGAAAAAATGTCTTTTCAATTCCAAACTTCAACTTGTGTCAATTCTTCAGCATTGGCCCGACCAGAGTTTTTCAAGAAAAATTAACATTTCTATATCCGCCTGAATCCAAATGTAAATTCTGTTTCTGCAGCAGAAAAACATGTGCAGATAGATCTTTCTGATCGCTATTTGTTTGAAATTCATGTACAAAACTCCCATCCAAAATATCCCCATTGGAGGAGTTCATGAAGAGACAATTCATTCTGGCCCTGGCGTTGACGATGTTGGCATTCACCACACATGCTGCGGATTCAGCAACAACGGACAATGCGACCAGCGAACAAATGACCAAGGAATCGGCATCGACAAAAACAGAATCCCTATCCGAGGTAAAAAATCCACAGCATTTCACGTTTGAAGATTTAAAAGGAATCGAACCTTCTTGTCGAAACGAAGTCATTCTAAAAGCTTCTCAAGGTGATGAACTAAGCTACAAGAAAATTCTTTTTTTTCAAATTCAGCTAAACATGAATATCGTTAGACTCATTCAATCGAATCAATTGCTGGCGTCATATCAAGACAAATTGAGAAACTCAGAGGCCCTTCAATACGCCAATTGGGAAATAGTTAAAGCTTACTATGATTCCTATGAAACAATTCGAAAGACAGAATTCCAGGCACAGATGCAAATGTACACCCTTCAACAATGCCTGAGCAGAACGGAAACAGTTCCGGAACTACAAAAGTCACTGTTTGATTCTATCCTTTTTTTCCAAAACTCTATCAAGCCAGTTAGTTCTCAATAAATTTAAGAATTGGAGATGATCCCAATGACAAACCAACTTCGCACCATTCTTCTAGTTTTGCTTTACCTTACGATGTCAGCCTTTGCTCGCCCTCAGATCAATGCAAAAAAACAAAGTCGTCCCATGCAGAAACAAGAGGTGCAAAATACCCTTCCAAGTCTGGTTTTTGCTGACTCCTACAATGTACGCCTCCAAGAACTTGATTCTCTACAAGCCGACTGCAACCAGACGTTAGTTGCACAGGCATTGAATGGAGACCGTATGTCGTTTCTACGTATACTTGCAACCATGGCGGTAGCTCCCATCTTTATGCGAGAATCTTCGGATGCTTTAAGCCAGGTCACACGAATCAGAGATAAACTTGCATCTCAAGGGGATATTGATTACGCAGATTGGGAAACGATCAAAGGATATTTTGATACTTTCCAGGCTGAAAAATATCACGTCAATCTCTACCGCCAACTTTATCAACTTCGATCCACATGCCGAAACCTATTAGAACCTCATAAGGATCTGGTTCGCCAGTTGGATATTTCAGCCCAATCGATCTACCATCAACTGGACGAAAATATCCGACCAATACAGCCCAATCGCTAAGTCTAATGATAGCGATTCACTTTCGGCATGAATTGAATCCACAGTTTTGAATTGTTCAGAACACACCACCTTTTACCTCCAGGGGTGGCACTGTTCCTGCATTGGTATTCTTGCATATGCATTTACACCAATATAAGCTTTTTAGACGACCTAGCTTTGTGGATTCTTTTGTCAGAGGGACATATTTGGGCCCCCGCACAGTCTTTCGATCTATCCCATCTCTTCTTCTGATTCTGATCATTTTCTTTCCACCAAAAAAAACTCTGGATAAAAATTTTTTTTTTCAAAATCTATTTAAAAATCATTCAACTTTTCATGAGACGTCCTCCGCCAGGAATCCCCTGGATCAAAAAGCGACCCCACATCCTGGGTTCAACATCATCACCCCCCATAGCCTGACTTTTCACCCTAGGGTTCCCTTTGTTGAAAATCTAGGTTTTTTATCTCCCATATTGAGACAACGGCGAATGAGTCATGAGTATGATCATCAAGTCTTGGAAATATTGTCCTCGACCTATCAAAATAAATCCACAGTCACCATCACTTCAGATGCCGAAATGGCAAGCCGGTGGCTACTGTCTCTGAAGCAACGATTCCCTGATCTGAAAATTGGATACTTCCCACAATCTGTGATGACAGATACTGTTCAAAGATTAACTGTTCTGTCCAATTATCGACATATCATCATTCATCATCAAAATATTGATCTGTTTTTATCCAAAATTGATGCCATCATTGATTTACGATTGATCTCGACCTTTTCTGAACGCGAACAACTTCGACAAGGATTGGGCATGGATCTTGCGTCAGGAAAAAAACAATTCATTCAGCTGGCCGAATCACAATTCAAAGCTCAACAGTATCAGCAAGAATTTAATTTATTTTTACAGTCTGAACTTGCTCCGGATAAAGACTCCAGTCCTGCAGAATTACTCACAATGCCTTCGACGGAAGAAAACAATGAAATAAAAATGAATTCTTCCTTAGAAAGGAATCCTACTTTTGCAGAAACTCAACAAGAAAATATATCTATTACAACTGCAACAACTCAAACCAAAACAAAACCAAATCCTTCTGTACGCAAAAAAAGAATCTTCCCACCATCAGCTACAGCTCTAGAACGCTGGGAAGAATTCAGTGACTATATTTTGAAGCATCAACAAAGTTCTGATGACAAAGACTTATTCCCCTCATCTAAGGAATACTTCGAACTTCGCCGATGGATTTTCTTGTGTATTCGCAAAGACCCCACGTCGTGGTGGAAACATTTATCTTTAGATAGTCAAAAAATTTTACTAGACCGCGGATTGACCAATCCTCAACACCCTTTGATTGTACGAAGAGTCTTAAATCGCGACAGAAGCACCGTGATTGCCAAACACGCAGGACTGAATGTCATGACACCAGCTGAACAATTCAGCGAAATGATTTTAAAAAATAAAAATTCTCAAAATATACGCGACCTATTTCCTGATCGACATTCAAATTCAGAACTTCGAGCTTGGTACAAAATACAAAAAGAAAAGTTCCCTGATTCCTGGTGGAAACAATTAGATCCAAAGGCCGTTCAAGTTTTGGAGTCACGTCACGCCACAGGAAGCTTCTACGAAGCTCTTCGCTGGCAAAATAATCAGCTATTAAATCAACTGATTCTACGGAATCATCATGACCCCTCTGTCAAATTTATCTTATCCATGAAAAACGCAGGTACTTACCTTAAGAACTGGCTTTACGAAGAACGAAAAAATCATCCCGAAGACTGGTGGAAAGGTCTATCATCAGAAGCCATTCAAATTTTGATGGACCGTCAGATGATCCCTATGGAACTCGGCCATAAGAATCTAGACCATTGACTGGCCTACCTACAATTTATTATAGATAGACCTACAATAATTTATAGGTTAATCTACAATAAATTGTAGGTCTATCTATAATAACCCGAGGAATCCATGGGAAGTCATCCGAAATATTTTGAGGTTCTCAAACAACGCCTGAGTGAAAAAAATCTTTTGATTCAAGTGATTTTAGGACCACGCCAAATTGGCAAAACAACTTTCATGACTGATTTTGTATCTCAATCACCGTCAAAGTATTTATTTGTCAGTGGAGATGGGGTTCAGGATTCCTTTTGGATAGAACATCAATGGGGCCAAGCAGAAGAACAGGGCAAAATTCTTGTGATCGACGAAGTCCAAAAAATTCCAAATTGGTCCGAATCCATCAAAAAATGCTGGGATGCTCAAAAATTCAGAAAGAATAAAATCAAGTGTGTCTTATTAGGATCGAGCTCTCTGACCTTACAAAAGGGACTCAGCGAAAGTCTGACTGGGCGTTTTGAATTGATTCGCGCCTTTCACTGGGATTTTCAATCCAGCTCTCAGCTGATCAAAAAAATATCCATCGATGATTATTTGATTTATGGGGGCTATCCAGGATCCTATTCTTTGAGAAAAGATTCTCATCGATGGGAAGAATTCCTGCGCTCCTCGATTGTTGAAACAGTCATTGGGAAAGATATCTTAATGCAAGCGCGAGTCAAATCTCCAGCTTTGTTTCGACAGTGCTTTTACGTGTTAATGAATTTACCTGCGCAAGTTCTAAGTTATAACAAAATATTAGGACAACTCCAGGATCGTGGAAATATCGATCTGGTAAAATACTATATTGAGCTTTTTGAAGGTGCTTATTTATTAAAAGCACTTCAAAAATATTCAAAAAATGAAATTGGCAAAAGACAGTCTTCTCCTAAAATTATATCCATGGCACCAGCTTTAAATACCTTTCATCGCATGGACAATCTGACCAGTGAATATATGGGAAGAGTCTTCGAATCTTTAGTCGGAGCACAGCTGCTTCGACATAAAGAAAATATTTTTTATTGGTCTGAAGGTGACTATGAGGTTGATTTTGTCTTAGAACTTCAAGGAAAACTGATTGCCATCGAAGTCAAATCAGGAAAAAAACGCAAATCATCCAGTCTTGAGGTTTTTACAAAAAAATATCCTGCCGCAAAAGTTATTTTTATCACTAAAGATAACTACCCGACCTTTGAAAAAGACCCATTGGGTTTTCTGAGCAATAAACTTTAACCCACCAAAACCAGCTCTTGAGGCATTCCATTCCCCAAATAGGACGTCGACTAGGTATCTCATTTCCAATGAAGTTCTCGATAGATACACGACTTATTCCCCAAAGTTCCCAAAAATAGGAACTTTGGGGGCTGCAAAGTTCCTATTTTTGGTAACATTGCCAAAACCAGAAGAAAGGCCCCAAGCGCTACAGCGCCAGGGCTTTTTCGATGGGCTTCACAAGATCTTCGGGCACCGTGGTGGGAGCAAATCTTTCTAAGACTTTTCCATCGCGACCAACTAAGAATTTTGTGAAATTCCATTTGATCATTTCTGAACCCAACAAACCCGGAGCTTCTGATTTTAAATAAACAAACACCGGATGAGTTCCATCCCCATTGACATCAATTTTTTTCATCATTGGAAAACTGACCTGATAATTGGTCGAACAGAATTGAACAATTTGATCTTCACTTCCGGGTTCTTGCGCACCAAACTGATTGCAAGGAAAACCTAAGATCACAAGACCTTGATCTTTGTAACGTCTGTACAAGGATTCCAATCCCTGATACTGAGGAGTCAATCCACACCCACTGGCCACATTGACAACCAAAACAACCTTTCCCTCCAGTTGCTTCATTGAAAATTCCTGCCCTTGAATATCTTTTGCACTTAAAGAAAAAAATGACATCGCAAGACCCTCCCTGTTTTGAAATTCTGCTTTTTTTTCACAAGCAGATCAACAGAATGCTTCTAAAAAAACAAAACCCACACCTTCTTTAAGGTGTGGGTCACAAAAGCGTTACTGATCGCTTTTTAAAAAATAACTTTACGCTTTTGATTTTTTTCCTTTAGCTTTCGCAGGAGCTGCTTCTTCAATGTCCGAAGCGTCATCATCCGCATCCACATCACTATTGTCCGTGCTCATCAGCAGCTGACCAATCCCCTTGGCAGCCAAAACTTTACTGCGCAATTCTTCCGTCACTTCAGGATGATCTTTTAAATACATCTTTGCTTGATCGCGACCTTGACCCAAACGTTCGCCATTGTAGCTGTACCATGCACCTGATTTATCCACAAAGTTCGCAGTCACAGCTAAATCTAAAACGTCACCTTCAAGAGAAATTCCTTCACCATACATCAAATCAAATTCAACTTTTGTGAATGGAGGAGCCATTTTATTTTTTACAACCTTCACTGCCGTACGATTTCCCGTCACATCTTCACCATTTTTGATGGCTCCCACACGACGAACATCTAAACGCACAGACGAGTAAAACTTCAACGCATTTCCACCCGTTGTTGTTTCTGGATTTCCAAACATCACACCAATTTTCATACGAATTTGATTGATGAAAATCACCAAGGTATTGCTACGATTGATCGCCGCCGTCAGCTTTCTTAAAGCTTGAGACATCAAACGTGCTTGCAAACCCACATGGCTGTCTCCCATTTCACCTTCGATCTCTGCACGAGGTACCAAGGCTGCCACGGAATCCACCACCAAAACGTCGATAGCGCCTGAACGCACCAAAGTTTCTGTGATTTCCAAAGCTTGTTCTCCCGTATCTGGTTGAGAGATCAAAAGATCTTCTGTATTCACACCCAACTTACGAGCATAGTTCACATCCAAAGCATGTTCCGCATCCACGAATGCAACAACACCACCTTTTTTCTGAGCCTGAGCAATCGTCGATAAAGCGATCGTTGTTTTTCCTGAACTTTCTGGTCCATAAATTTCAACGATACGTCCCTTTGGCAATCCACCAATTCCTAAAGCAATATCCAAAGCCAAAGAACCCGTACTGATCACTTCCACATCTTTCACAAGGGATTCATTTTGTCCCAAGCGCATGATGGAGCCTTTTCCAAATTGCTTTTCGATCGTCGACAAGGCCAAATCCAACGCCTTCGTTTTTTCCGCATGTGCACGATCAACAGCACCCGTCATTGTTGCCATTCTCTTCTCACTTTCTGTCACCCAAAGATGACGAATCTTTTGTTCCCCACCAATAGCAGTGTGAAACCCGTTTATTCTTTATTTTCAAATCAAGAGCGAAGACCCTGCAAAAGCATATCCAACGCGTACTGCGCAGAGCTTTGCTGAATTTGCTGACGTTCACCTTGAAAAAGTTTTCTTTCGGCTCTTTCAAAGTGTGGACCAATCACAGAAATCCAAACAGTTCCCACTGGTTTTTCCGGAGTCCCTCCTGACGGACCCGCAATGCCCGTGATCGACACAGACCAGTCAGCTTTGAACTTGGAACGCACTCCCTGAGCCATTTTCAAAGCCACCGATTCACTGACGGCTCCGTCCTTGCTTAAAACTTCCCAAGGCACTCCTAACAAGTCAACCTTTGCTGAATATGCATAACTGACAATAGATCCCAAATAGACATCTGACACACCTGGCTCTGCCGTAACCCAAGAAGACAAAAGTCCACCGGTACAACTTTCTGCCAAAGCTAAAGTCGATTTTTTAAGACGAAGATTTTCCAAAACTTGCTGCAGAGAGTTTACCACAAAATACCTTTCTTTTAGATCATCAGGCGAAGGCCCAACAAATACGTTTGAGTATATAGAACCTGAAGAATCAAATTGGCAATAACTCCTGCCAAAAGATCATCTGCGACAACGCCAACTCCGCCATGGACGCGGCGATCCACCCAACGAATAGGAAATGGTTTCCAAATATCCAACAGACGAAACAACAAAAATCCCACAAGAACAGATTGCCACGTGCGAGGAATCAAAACCATCGTCACCAAAAAACCCGCAACCTCATCAATGACAACTTGTGGCAAGTCGTGTGTCCCAGTTTCTTGTTCATAGATCTCGCTGGCTACAATGGCTAAGACGATCAGGCACAGGGTCGAAGCCATATAGGCCCACCATGGCAAAAAAGAAAGAAGCACATACAAAGGCACTGCGGCCAAGGTTCCCCAGGTTCCTGGTCCACGTCGACCGACTCCGATATCCCACACTGTTGCAATTTTCATCATGACTTTTCTCATGCCAGAAAGACTAGCACGGCCCTTTCCTTTGGAAAACCGATTTTCAAAATGGACAAGAATGACTTGCTCGGCTATCAAATAAAGGATGCAAAAGTCAGCGCGCAACAAAATGATGGATTACCTTGCTCGACGAGATCACTCCGAGAAAGAACTTCGCACGAAGCTTCAGCGCTGTGATTTTTCGCAGGAAGAGATTGAAAAAGCCTTAGACTTTGCAAAATCCAATAACTGGCTTCCCAAATCAGAAGAACTTTCGGAAAAAGTCGCGCAACAATTGCATCAGAAAAAAAAAGGTACGGCTTACATCAATATGTACTTGGAAGAAAAGGGACTGCCGCCCGTGGTGAAGGACTGTCAGCAAGAGCTTGAAAAAGCTCTTCTGTTAGCACAATCGAAATGGCGACCTACGGAATCCACCAAAGATTTATTACAACAGAAACAAAAAATAGCCCGCTTTCTTGGAAATCGCGGCTTTGATATGGAAACGATTCATCAAGTTTTCCATCAGCTCGAAAGGACACATCCCTCATGAAAAGCACTTTGATTCGTCAAAAGTTTGTCGACTACTTTAAAAAGCACGGTCACCAATCCGTGATGAGTAGCTCCTTGATTCCAGAAAATGATCCCACCCTGCTTTTTGCCAATGCAGGAATGAATCAATTTAAAAATACTTTCTTAGGCTTAGAAAAAAGAGATTACAATCGCGCCGTCAGCGTTCAAAAATGCGTGCGAGCCGGCGGAAAACACAATGACTTGGAAAATGTAGGATTCACAGCCAGACATCATACCTTTTTTGAAATGTTGGGAAACTTTTCTTTCGGAGATTATTTTAAAAAAGATGCGATTCACTTTGCCTGGGAATTTTTGACGAAAGAACTTCAAATCCCCAAAGAAAAACTTTACGTCACTGTTTTCGAAACGGACGACGAAGCGGCAGATATCTGGCATCACCAAGAAGGTGTGCCTCGCGAACGCATTTTTCGATTTGGAGAGAAAGATAATTTCTGGCGCATGGGTGATACTGGCCCCTGCGGTCCTTGCAGTGAAATCTTTTATGATCATGGCCCTAAAGCAGGGAAAGAATCAGATCCTTACAAAGGCATAGCTGCTGGAGAAGATCGCTTTGTTGAAATTTGGAATTTGGTGTTCATGCAATTTTTTGAAAAAGCTCCTGGCCTGATGGAACCGCTACCAAAACCTAGTGTCGATACAGGATCTGGTTTTGAACGTCTTGTCGCAGCCATGCAGGGAAAATTTGCCAATTATGATACAGATCTTTTTCAACCCATGATTCAGAAAGCTTGCCAATTGGCAGGCTGCCAATACATTGATGATCCCGACAAATTAAAGGATCCAAAAGTTTTTGAAATCACTTCTGCTTTAAGAGTTTTGGCAGATCACTGCAGGTCCACAGCTTTTCTGATTGCAGATGGAGCTTTGCCATCGAATGAAGGAAGAGGTTATGTTCTACGACGTATTCTTCGTCGTGGGATTCGCTATGGACGTAAACTTTCCTCCACGCACTCTCTTTTGCCGGCAATGATTGAAGCGTTGATCCCCAGCATGAAAGATGCTTATCCTGAATTGGAAGCTCGTCGCGAGATGATCTTGACCACCGTTCGCGAAGAAGAGACTCGTTTTCTGTCGACTTTGGATCAAGGAACTCACCTTTTACAGGAATCTCTGAATCGTTTGAAAACTCAAAATCAAAAACTCGTTCCTGGCGATATTGTTTTCAAACTTTATGATACCTATGGTTTTCCTGCGGATTTGACTCGGCTGATGTCTGAAGAGCAGGGATTCACTGTGGATGAAGAACAGTTTGAAAAAGAAATGCAACTGGCAAAGGATAAAGCAAAGTCCAGCTGGAAAGGTCGTGGTATTTCTTCGAATGAAGCCTTGATCATTCAAATGTCTCAGAAGATTTTTGAAAAACATGGCGCCACAAAATTTTTGGGTTATGAACAATTGGAATCCGAAGCTCAAGTTCTGGGCCTTTCGGATGGTCAGCAAGAATCCACAGCCCTGTCTGCAGGATCCGAAGGCTTGTTGTTCTTAAACCAAAGTTGCTTTTATGCAGAAGGTGGCGGTCAGATCGGTGATCAAGGTACTTTCACCAATACAAACAAAGATGTGGAAGTGCGAGTTCTGAATACAACGAAACACCATGAAGTGTTTGCCCATCACATTCAAGTTGTACGTGGCACATTGAATACAACCGATCGTCTGATCGGATCGGTCACAGCTGTCGAGCGTCGTCAAATCGCGGCCAACCATTCGGCCACTCATTTATTGCATGCAGCTCTTCGGAAGGTTTTAGGGACTCATGTGACCCAGGCAGGATCTTTGGTGGATGGTCAAAAATTACGCTTTGACTTTACTCACTCAAAATCATTAGACAGTGCCGAGATTTCAAAAATTGAATCCTTGGTGAATGAACAAATCGCCGAAGCTCATCCTGTGCAATGCCAAGTGATGGATCACAAAAAAGCTTTAGAAGCTGGAGCCATGGCCTTGTTCGGAGAAAAATATGGCGATCAAGTTCGCGTTGTTCGCATGGATCAATTTTCAACGGAACTTTGTGGTGGAACTCATGTTCAAAATACATCTCATATTCGCATCTTCAAAATTGTCAGCGAAAGCGGTGTCAGTGCAGGCGTTCGAAGGATCGAAGCTCTGACCGCGGATATGGCTCTTCAATATTTCCAAAAGAATACTTCTGAAAATCAGAAGGCACGTTTCCAGGCTGGAATGAACGAAAGTTGGACTCAGTACTTTGAAGCAACAAAAGAAGTGGCGTCTTGGATTGATGATAAAAAATCTGAAATTCGACAATTGGAAAAAGAGATCAAACGTCTTCAAGGCGCCCAAGTGAACGCAGATAGCTTAGCAACACAAGCCGCAACTTTATCTGTGATTGGAAACCCTCAAGTCCACGTTTTGATGTGTGAAGTGGATGTTGAAGACCGTGAAGTGCTGGCTCAACTGAACGATCAATTGAAAGATAAATGGGAAAAAAGCATCGTTGTCCTTCTAGGCAAAGGTCAGGGTTCCTATCCCATGGTCGTCAGCGTGTCCAAAGCTTTGAATCCTAAGGTTTCAGCGGGAATGGTCTTGAAAGAAGTCGCTGGTCACTTTGGTGGAAAAGGTGGAGGTCGCCCTGACTTCGCTCAAGGGGCAGTTCCATCCAATTCCAATTTCGACCAAGGTATTAAAAAGCTGTATCAATATCTAACTGGTCTTCAATAAAGCTGTGAAATGACGAAAGGAAGAGAGCCGCCGGAGGAACTTGCGTGCTCTCAAAAAATGCCTTTCGCTTATTAAATACAAATCTGCATGACTTGGTCAGTCTGCTTCGATTGACTGTTGCGGCGAAGGCCATTCGTGTCTACGTGAAATCCATTCCTCCAACAGGAGAAATATTTGATTTTCAAATTGGAGTTTGGAAACACGATCTGGAAGATTCGATTGATCAAGTTACATGCTCAGATTTTCTTACATTTCCTCAATTGAAATCCAACGTTGAAATTGAAGAGCTGGATGCTATAGGATTCTATATGAGAGAACCTCTTTCAACACAGGATTCCTTTGCCATTGGCACTATCTCTATCGCCAATGATACATTCATTGAAATTTCAGAAAATCAACTTCAAGCTCTTAGTTTAATCATTCATCAAATTGTTCGAAACTTTGAAGAATATGAAAGATCGATCACAATTTCAGAACTGAATCGTGAAACTCAAAATGCAAGAAAGAACTTAAAAGCTATTTCTAATCGCCTTGTTGCTATTATGGACAACTTGGATTCAGGTCTGATTGTGGAAGACCCGCAGAACAATATTATTCACATCAACAATGGTTTTTGTACGATGTTCAATTTGAATCGCAGCCCCGCTGAATTGATTGATTCAGATGGCTCTTTAGTTCAAGATCAAATTGCAAAGGTCTTTTCTTTGGAGCAAGAGTTTTTGCAAATAAAAAATGAGAAACTACACAATAAAAAGAAGTCCCTGAGACAAGAATTCAAATTAAATGATGGACGCATCATTGAACAAGATTATATCCCTATTTATAATCGCAATGAATATGCAGGTCATATCTGGCACTATCGTGATATTACATTTTTGAAAAGCGTCCAATCTCAGGCCCTTGAAGCGGCTCAGTTGAAGTCGGAGTTTTTGGCAAACATGAGTCACGAAATCCGAACTCCTTTGAACGGCATTATTGGAATGGTTGATATCTTAAAAACAACACCTTTGAATGATCAGCAAAATGAATTTGTTCATACTGTTAAATCTTCAGCGACAACCTTACTAGAACTGATCAATGACATTCTGGATTTTTCTAAAATTGAAGCCGGTAAAGTTGAAATTGAAAAAATATCATTTTCTCTGGTCTCTGTTTTGAAAGAACTTGCCATGGTTCTAAAACCAGTTGCAGACAAGAAGGGCTTAGATTTATCCGTTTACATGGACGAAGATATTCAAGATGGCTTCATGGGTGATCCCGTCAGGATCAAGCAAATTCTTTACAACCTTATGGGAAATGCTATCAAGTTTACTCACAAAGGAACCATTGAAATTCGAGTCGAAAAAATCAAACAACGCGCCTCGGATCTAACGCTAAGATTAAGCATTGTGGATTCTGGAATCGGTATGAGTGAAACAGCAGTAGCTAAACTTTTCCAGCCATTCACTCAAGCCGATGCCTCGACAACCCGAAAATACGGGGGAACAGGACTTGGACTTTCTATCAGTAAAGGTCTTGTTGATCTGATGAAAGGAAAAATTGGTGTTAAAAGTATCGAAGGTAAAGGATCCACATTTTGGTTTGAAATTCCATTAAGCACATCGAAGGAAATTCCATCACAGAAGGATGTGACTTCTGGACATTTAACTGAAATGCCAAGCTGGAAAATACTTGTTGCAGAAGATAATCAAATCAATCAAATGGTCATCCGTGAAATGCTGACACGACTTGGACAAGAAGTTTCTATTGCTTCAAATGGTGTTGAAGCTGTTGAAAAAGCTCAGTCCGAGGTCTTTGATCTTATCTTGATGGACGTTATGATGCCCGAAATGGATGGTTTGGAAGCAACTCGAACTTTGAGAAAACTTGAATCCATGAAAAACATGCAGATCATTGCTTTAACAGCGAACTCGATGAAAGGTGATCGAGAAAAATGCATTGATGCTGGTATGAATGAATACCTTTCCAAACCCATTCAGATGCAAGCATTGAAGGCTATGTTACTGAAAGTGATGGGTGTTGAATCTGGAAATGAAGAAACAACTCCCACGGCAGAGGCTTTGGCCTTGAGCTCAAAGGCTCTTTCCATAGCGGATAAACAGGGGTTACCTCTAGAGACAACAAAACAACAGGTCGTAACACAAACACCTGCTCCAAAGAACAATGATTTTCTTTCAAAGAAGGCGCTACAAGAGCTTGAAAAAATGGGGTTTGATCTTCTTGTCAGTGTTGTTGAAAGCTTTAAAGAAGAATCTCCTGGAATTCTTGTAGAGCTTCAGCAAGTGATTCTGGACAAAAATTACCAGCAAATCTATGCCCTTTCACATAAATTAAAATCAACAGCAAAACTTGTTGGAGCTACTGAATTAGCCGAGTCCTGCTTACAAATGGAAACAGAAGCACGACTTCGCAAAGAGCAAAGCCCTCTAGACTTTCAGGCTGCTCTAGAAAAAACAAAAAACTTGTACCAACAAAGTGTTCAAGCTCTTGATACTTACATTCGAAGCAACAAACCAGCCGCCTAGCAAGCATTTGCAGACATGTTTTTCTATTTATATTTTCAAATCTTTTTAGGACTTTGAAGAATCAGAGTATCTGATAATGAAATCACGATGAAAGTTATTTTTATAAGAGTGTGTTCGACTTCCAAGTCCTCCAAAAATATTCTGCACTAGAAAAAATATAAAAATAGAATACATAAGTCGTTTTCTAAAAAGAAGGGATCGCGTTTCAAACAGTTTCTGTAACCCCAAGACTGTCAGAACAGAAACATAAGGAAAACATACAATGAAATGCCAGTGATTAAATTCGACAGGTGATAATCCTGCGGCAAGAATCATTGCCAAAAAAAGATAAAATCCATAATCGATGACTTTGTCTTGCAAAGAGGGAAAGAAGATATTTTTTTCTGGACGCAGATGAAATCCAGATCCATTTTTTTTAAAACATTGAAACATCCATTTGCTGCTCCAAATGAAAGTTATCAGCGCAAACACATACTTCATCGAATGATATATTCCACTGATTAAACTTTGCATATAGCCAGAAGTTATCCAATCAAACCGAATCTCTGAAAATATATGTCGAGCATAATAGGTAGAACCAAAACGAATCCAATAAATCATTGCCTTCAACACTGGATACACCAGCAAAGCATTTTTTCCGAAAAATACAGAACTCCGAGGGGTATCTGTTAATTTTACACCATATTGAGGTTGGTGGATAGTTTCCATCAACCAAGGAACAAGACTTAGAAGAACCAATGCGACGGCTGAAAAAAAACCCCACCAGTGAACTTTTAAACGACCTTTGTAAAACAAAAAGAGACTGGCAAAAGCTAAAATAATTGCGGAATAATGAACCTGAACACAAACGCCCACAGAAATAGCATGTAAAAATGTTACTTTCCAATCTGCTTTATCCATTTTCATCGCTGACCAAAAATGCAAAGCTCCAAACAAAAAAAGATATGCCGGATTGTAAAGCTCAGCCTGCTCGACGCGCCAAGGATTGAACCAAAAAATCAGAGCCAAAGAAGGAATCAAAACCACAGAAATGTTTTTCACGATATCCCGGAGAAGAAAATAAGCTATAACATGGGTCAAGATGATTATAAATGCGGCAGAGTAAGGCGAGAACCAAATCATCATAGGAATCGCCGCCATGGCTGTCAGAAAAGAACCAGGAACAAACCCAACTCCTGTTCCTGCATTTCCATGATGAGTCCATACTCCTTCTCTTAAAAGCAACAGAACTTTGTCGAAAATTTGCCCGTTATCGAAATGCAACATCTGAGTCATAAAAAAGAAGCCTGAAAAGGCTATACCAAGTATGAACAAGCACACTTCAAAAAAATGATTTTGATTTTCTATTTTTTTAATTTTCATAGCCTACAAATGTCTCTGATAATCAGTCAGGACGTCTAGTCTTTTTTTTAAAATTTAGGATACATTGGATTTATGCAATCGGTGCTTTTTCGGAAGAAGAATACAAAAAGATGTATGAGGATCTTCCGAGTCTATATAGAAACTACCATGATGTCTTTCAATTAATCCCTTGGATATACTTAATCCCAGACCAGTCCCTTTCCCTGCTTCTTTTGTTGTAAAGAAGGGCTGAAGAATTTTTAACCTTAAACCCTCTGGGATTCCATGCCCACTGTCGCGAACCTTTATCTGTACTTTATCAGATAAATCATCAATACGAACTTCTACCCACTTATCCTGAATAAATTGAAGGGCATCAAAGGCATTATTCAACAAATTCAAAAGAACTTGAGAAACTTCCGAAGGATGGCAATCTAATTCCAATAAATCATTTTCAAGATGACAAGTAAGTTGAATACTATTGTTTTCGAAACGACTTCGACAAAAGGTGAATGTATCATCCAAAATTTTTCTAATTTTCACTGTTTCGAATAAATCATTTGAACTATCTCTAGAGAAGGTTTTCAGTCCATGAACAATTTTTTCAATTCGGCCAACTGTTTGCAAAATGGATTCCGTATTTTTCTGAATGATTGACAAATCTGTCGATCCTTTTTTGATGGATGACAGAATCGCTTGTGATCGTCCTCCAATAATAGCAAGAGGATTATTAATTTCATGAGCCAATCCGGCTGACATCTCTCCAAGGCTGGCCATTTTGCTTGTCTGCATTAATTTCATCTCTGTCTCGCGTTCTTCCGTGATATCCTCTAAGATTCCAACGCCACGAAAGGCTTGCCCGCTTGGATCAAAAAGAAACTTTCCTTGAATATGAATTAGTCGCATACCTATGTCTGCACGTTGGATATAAAACTTTGATTGAAAATCAACTTTTGCTTTTAAACATTCAAACAACTCCGCCTTCAATCGTTCAAAGTCTTCAGGTAAAATGGCATTTTCAATAGCTTGTCGAATCATCATATTCGACCAAACACCTGGTTTCTTTATCCCATACAAGTCAAGACTGCGCTGATCATACAGAACATCACCAGTTTGAATATTCCAATCCCATGTTCCAAACTGAGCAGAACTAACTGCAAGCTCTATACGTTCCTTGGAGACAAGCAACTCATTCTCAAGCCGCTTTTTTTCAGTGACATCTTGAAAGGTTGTAATAACACTTTCTGCTTTCCCTGATTTTTGGTCTATCACTGGGACTGAATTGATCAAAATCCATTTTTGATGACCTTGGGGTTGAGTTACTCCCATAATTACATTTCTTAAAGCCTTGCCTGTTTGTAAACTAACCATGGCCGGATGCTCACTCCCCGGAAAGTCGGACCCATCTTCTTTGATAGACTTCCATCGTGGATCCATAGAATCACGTCCCAAAATCTGATTTTCAGTTAAGCCCAAAATATCCAAAGCAGCATGATTGAAATCTAATATACTTCCATCGGATGATTGAAAGACATAGCCTTCAACCATACCTTCAAAAAGTGCTTCTAAAAGCTGCTGCTTATACTGTTCTTTCATATTGGGACTCCTGAAAGATGCAAATCCAAAGTTGATGTTTTAATCTTAATAAAAGCTTGCTTTCGGAAATAGCATTGTTTTATTTTCGACCAAATCTTTAACAAACCTTTACATTTCTTCCCCTGTATGGCCTTCTAAAACTATGAATAAGTACCTTCGTCTAGCATTCAGTACGTATATTTTCTGTGGTTTATTTCCGGTGTTTTGGAAACTCCTTCATCATTTTTCTGCTCTTGAAATATTAAGTCACCGGATTATTTGGTCCTTTGCTTTTTATTCTATCATTTATTTTGTAATTCAAAAACAGTCTATCAAGTCCATTTGGAGCATTGATCGAAAATCATTTCTATTGATTGCTGCTGCTTCGGTTTTAATTACAGCAAACTGGTTAATTTATATTTGGGCAGTCAATGCGGGTCATATCATCGAAGGAAGTCTTGCTTACTTTATCACTCCGCTTTTGAATATGATGATGGGTGTTTATTTTTTTCAAGATCCGTGGACTCGTCTTCACAAAATTGCAAGCCTGTGTGCCCTTGTTGGAGTATTGATGAAAGGTTTTTTATCACCGCAATTTCCGTGGATCGCACTTTCCTTAGCATTGACTTTCAGCAGCTACGGAATGATAAAAAAAATGCTGAAAGTTCCTGCTTTACTAAGTTCGACTATCGAATCTGGACTGGGATTAATATTCGCTATCCCTCTGGTGATTTTTTTTCGCACGCACAGTTCTGAACCACTGACTCACCTTGATGGATTATTATTAATGATGAGTGGGGTTGTGACAGCATTGCCACTTTGGTTTTTTTCATTATCGGCACAATTTGTTCCATTCACAACCATTGGTTTTATTCAGTTTATCTCTCCAACGCTGCAGTTTTTGGTTGGATATTTTTTATTCAATGAAGGTTCTGGTTTTCTGACATGGATTTCTTTCATTCCAATTTGGGCGGGTGTTGGAATTTATGTTTCGGGTTTAATGGCAAAAAATAGAAGGAGAATTTGAGCATGGCTTTCAAGGAAAAAATCCGAGCAACTCTGAATTTTCTTTGGTTAGGTTTAAATACCTGCTTTTGTAGTTTCTTTTTTTATCTCGTGCTTGGATTTCAATCTTTGATTCATCGATCTGGAATTCAAGGGCGCGGCCAACTTGCTTTAACTTGGATTGCTGAAAAATGGATTCAAGGCAATGCTTGGTTTATTTCAAAAATAAATCATGTCACGATTCCACAGATTTCTGCTTTAGAAACATACAAAAATAAATCCTATCTGGTGATTTCAAATCATAAATCCTGGGTGGATATTTTTATTCTTCAATGGACTTTGAAAGACAAAATTCCTTTTTTGCGTTTTTTTATTAAAGACAATTTAAAATGGATTCCCCTTTTAGGGGGAGCCTGGAAAGCTCTTGGATTTCCTTTCATGAAGCGCTTTTCAAAAGAAGAGGTCTTGAAGAAACCTT
>CAZFSX010000004.1:0-449 GCA_964522115.1 uncultured Pseudobdellovibrionaceae bacterium
TCTACGAGAACTAAACCGAGCTTCCTAGATGTCCGTTTTTATAGGGGCAACTCCATACAGCATCTACAAAGTATTTTAAATAATAGAGATTGGGATATGTAACCATTAGTTACATTCTAATAGATATAAATATACTTTACAAGATGACTTCTTCAGGGGAAAAGACTGCTATGAAAAAAACAGGTGAACAGTTTTTTAGAAAACTTAAAAGAGAGCTTCTGAATGTTGGAATTGATCTTCATGGCAAACACGTCGATCATCTTTGCTACCGAGTATCCACCGATGCTGAATATCTGGAGATGAAAAACCAACTTCTTCGACAAGCTGAACTTCTTGGAGAAACAATCATCGCCGGGAGACCAATCTGCACCTTCAAGATGAATGAGCCCTTTTGTGTAGATGGATTCTCCATTCCTCTGCTTGAACTTCCAGCCCCTAAAGCGAGCTCG
>CAZFSX010000004.1:466-20042 GCA_964522115.1 uncultured Pseudobdellovibrionaceae bacterium
ATCCTACAGGATTTGAACACGCCGAAGTCGTTCTAAAAGAAAGCTTTGAAACGATTGAAAAGAAGTATCCTCATTGTCAGTTTAAAAAAAGTGGCCGGAAAAACTTGAATCCTGAACTTGAAGTATCCACACAAACTGGAAAGTTAAAATTTCATCACCATCCCTTGGATCGCATCATAGAAATAGAACATGCGAACATAACTGATATCATCTTTGATTTTGATGGTACATTGATCGACTCTGTCGAGAGTGTCCGTGAAGTGAATCGGCAAGTTTTTTCTTCTCTTTTGCAGCGAGAAATCTCGGAAGAGGAATCTAAAAAGAACTATCGACCTAACTTTCCAAGCCTTTTTGAGGCTTTCGGCATTCAAAACCCAGAAGACCAAATCAAAGGCCTTCAGCTGTGGAGTCAATTTGCTTCTCATGAGATAGGATCCTTATTTCCTGGAATTATTGAGCTTTTGTCTTGTTTGAAACAAGAAGGATATCGCCTGCATCTATGGACAGCACGAGAATCTGTATCTACTGACGCCATTTTAGAACACCATCATCTACGTCACTTTTTCACATCCATAAGCACAGCCTCTGGAGAAAGTTCTAAGCCTGAATCTAGAAATTTAAAGTGGGACTTTAAGTCTTACCCTACGAACTCTGCCCTTGTTATCGGTGATAGCATCTCGGACATCCTGGGTGCTCAACAAATCCACGCCGTAGCAGCCGGTGCGACCTGGTGCAAACATGCCCTTTATGACAAACTAGTCACTGCGGGCATGGAAATTTGCTTCTATCAAATTGAGGAGATTTTTCCATGGCTGAACCAATTCAGAAACAAGGCAAAGAATTATGCCTGATCACTGGCGCCGATCGAGGGCTTGGTTTCGCTCTCACTCACCAAGCTCTGCTGAGCGGATATAGAGTCCTAGCACTCCATCGCCGAGAAGTCCCTGGCAAAAGCCTACAAGAGCTCCAGAAACGGTACTCTGAAGACTTGATTTGTTCTGGCGGCTGGGATTTATCACACATTTGTTCCATCAAAGAAATTAGCCCTGAAGTATCAAATATTATAACTCGTGAGCTGAAGTACATCTTCCATGTCGCAGGAGTCAGCGCAAAATACTTTGATAACAGTAAGAAATCTACCGCAAAGATCGGGCATCTCAACATTCATCACTTTCGAGAAATGTTTGAGGTCAATACTTTTGCTCCCCTGTTCCTCTCACAGACATTTTTCAATTTTTTGATAACATCAAAATACAAAGGTCATTGCTGGATTGTTCATATTTCATCCAGGGATGGGTCTTTTTCAGTGACAAAACAACCAGGCAATTACGCTTACTGCTCGAGCAAGGCTGCGCTAAATATGTTCACGAAATACTTAGCCCTTGAATTATCTGAGAAAAAAATTGGCGGAGTCATTAGTCTTCACCCTGGCTGGGTCAATACAGACATGGGAGGTTCTGATGCTGAATTATCCGCCGATGAAAGCTCCCAAAAAATTTTAGGCCTTGTGAAAAAGTTAACTCTTCAGCAGAACGGATTATTTTTAAATATTGATGCGTCCACCCATCCTTTCTGAGTACAGATGTTTTGCCTGGATGAAAAAAAACAAACTTTCTCTGTAAGTTTTCTGTGGGTGGGCAAAAATGTGCTAATTCTTTGGTGAAACCTCTGTTTTCGCATCTAAATAACTTTGAAGAATCGTGGCTGTCTGATTCCAATCATAGGCTCCTGGCAGAGAACAGTGATAACCCTGCTCAAAAGTTACCACCTGGGTCTGGCTTAAATTTCCCGGCTGCGTTCCTTCTAAAATGCGTTGAGCGTTCAATTCATAGGGAACTATCGGATCTTTTTTGGTCGCAAGAACAAGAACCGGAGATTTTCCTGAACTGTAATGGGGCCAAAAATCATTCACGTACCAAAAATCATTTTTTCGGCTCTTCACCCATGCCGGAAGAATAACATCTGCATCCCAAGATGCCGGCCCCTGATAGGTTTGCACTTGGTAATTCAATACCTGATCAATAAAAGTCCACTTATGCAAACCCTGCACCCTGTCCTTCAAAAAATCCAAACGATAACTGGCCCAAAAGTTCAGTGGCTTCATGAAATATCCACTTTTTTGGTGAGCTTGAAAGGTCTGCTGAAAATTGACCAGAGGACATAACCCCAGAAATTTCTTAAAAGGCGCCCCATTCAAATCATTCAACATAGCTGCCACGAAAAGACCATGGCCACCCATACTTAATGCCACCATATGAATGTCTGAAACAATCTTCCTCCAAGCCCCCGGAGCCCTTCGAATCATTTTTGCAATTTGAATATTCTGAATCCCCTCATCAAAGCCACCCATTGAAATTCTTTGATTATTTCTGAGGTACTCAGGACCCGTTGTGCTTTCTAAAAGCAAGAAATTATAATTGCTCTGTTCAAATAATTGGATAAATAAAAAACGTTCTGGGAAAAACTCTTGGGAGTTTGAAAATAAACCTGCTCGAAAAATAACAAGTGGTCGTTTTTTATAATCCCCTTTCCAAGCAAAAAAACCTTTTAAATGAACACCATTCGGCAGCTCAAACATTACATGCCTTGCTTGGGGGTGTTGAGCTGGATCAAGTTTCACCATAAAGGTTTTATAGGCATTGGTCACAAAGGCCTTTGTTCCGGTCTCAAGGACATCCTTACACCGATGGAGATAATCCTGCAAAAAATCTCTTTGTTTCTTCAGCTGTGGAGGCAACTGTAGAAACTCCTTTCGGTACTGATCTGGATCGCAATCGGGACTACGGTGAGTCACCGTCAATGGAGGTGAGTATTTAAATACATCCTGGCGTAAAAAAACTTTTGCTACATATGGATAGTTCCCCTGAACCTGACTCAACCAGGGTGTTCCAGGCAATATGATTTGAATAGTCTTCGTTTCAAAGGGTAAAAAATCCCGATCAAGAAGTGCCTGAGCAGACACAGAATAAACTAAAACCGCCGTCAATAGGGCAAAAAAACACTTAAAATCCAACCTCACTTTGACCTCAACTTCAAAAATGCTCATAAAACAAGAAAACAAATCCCCACTCCCCCGAATTCTCGTCGTATTTTATGCGATCCTCACCCCCAATGACAAAGATTCCTTCACTGGCACCTTGAGGAATATAATTACTTTGAGAGCAATGCGTCTTGAAGATGGTGGGGTGGACTGGGTCACAATCTTCCATTAGAGTCGGTAAGGAAAACCTATTGAAGGAGAACACAATGTCCAATCATGAACAATCGATCGAACCTCATTTGAATGGCCCTTTATTTCTCAATGCTATTCAATCTATTTCTGAAGCTGGAAAATTAATTAACTGTGATGAAAATGTCCTGGCTCGCTTAAAAAGACCTCGTCGCACGATTATGGTCAGCGTCCCTGTCCGTATGGATGATTACACAGTGAAAGTTTTTACAGGGTATCGATGTCAGTATAGTTCGACCCTTGGACCCTATAAAGGTGGAATCCGCTACCATCAAAATGTGGATTTACCTGAAGTTGTTGGCTTGGCCGCACTGATGACTTTTAAAAACTCTGTGTTAGGACTTCCTTTGGGTGGAGCAAAAGGTGGTATCACTGTTGATCCTACGAAACTTTCACGCACTGAAAAACAAAACCTTACGCGCCGATATACAAGTGAAATTGGCCCTTTCATTGGACCCACCAAAGATATTCCTGCTCCCGATGTTGGAACCGATCCTCAAACAATGGCATGGTTGATGGATACTTATTCTCAAGAAGCTGGCTATGCAATTCCAGGAGTTGTCACTGGTAAACCAATTGAAATCGGAGGATCTTTAGGACGTAATGGAGCTACGGGACTGGGAGTTGTTTATGTTGCAGAAGCAGCATTTCCAAAAATCGGAAAAACGCTGAGTGGTTCTACTCTTGCAATTCAAGGTTTTGGAAACGTAGGGTCCCATGCTGCTTTGTACGCCCACCAAGCCGGCGCAAAAGTACTTGCGGTCAGTGACGTCAGCGGAGGAATTTTCAATGGAGACGGATTGAATATTCCTGAGGTTCTTGACTATATGAAAGAGAAAAAGACTTTGGCTGGATACCCTAAAGCTCAGCCGATCAGCAATGAAGAACTTCTTCTTTTAAAAGTCGACGCCCTTTTCCCGTGTGCTCTTGAAGGTGTCATTGACATGCACAATGCAGAAAAAATCCAAGCAAAAATGATCGTTGAAGGCGCGAATGGTCCTGTCACAATCGATGCGACAAAAATTTTACACCAACGTGGAATTTTCGTTGTGCCTGATATTATCGCCAACGGTGGTGGTGTGATTGTCAGTTATTTTGAGTGGGTACAGGACATCATGTCTTTATTCTGGGATGAAGACGAGATCAATCGCCGTTTAAAAACAATCATTACAAAAGCTTTTGATAAAGGTTTTTCTTTGCATCAAGAAAAGTCTGTCGATATGCGTATGGCCGCCATGGCTGTTGCTGTTCAACGTTTAGAAAAAGCAATGTTGTTGCGCGGACTTTATCCTCGCTAAGGATTTTATGAAAATTTGGAAACATCTTTCACCGAAGCTTGCTCATGAGGCAGCTTCGGTTTTTTTTAACTGCTACTCTCAATTTTTTGATTCCAAACCCCTTGAGTGGGCCCCCTTGAAATGGAAGGGCTTATCCTTTGCCAATCGTTTGGGTGCCGCTGGAGGTTTTGATAAAAATGGAGAGATGATTCAAGCTCTGCCCAGGCTTGGAGCTGGCTTTTTAGAAATTGGTACAGTGACACCTCTGCCTCAAAAAGCAAACCCTGGTCGAATTTTAGACCGAGATTGGGAGACGCAGTCTGTTTGGAATAAGATGGGCTTTCCCAATGATGGCGCCCGCGAAATCGCCCTGAACTTGGAGCATGCAAAACCTTTTTCAACTCCCGTCTTTGTGAATATTGGAAAAAATCGTCAAACACAGTTGGATGTGGCGTGGAAAGATTATGTTTCTCTTCGTCGAGACTTTTCACAACTTGCCGATGCCTTTGTTTTAAACATTAGCAGTCCAAACACCCAAGGCTTGCGGACCCTGCTTCAGCCGGAAAATTTATCTGTCTTCCTTCGGAAAATCTTCCAAGAATCCCCGTGCCCACAACCAACACTTCTGAAATTGAGTCCCGACCTGAGCTTCCAACATTTGCAAGAAATTCTTCTTTGCGCCGTTGAAGCTGGCATTGAAGGGTTTATCCTAACAAATACGACTTTAAGTCGATGGCCCAATTGCCCCTACCCCGTGGAGGGAGGAGTTTCTGGAGCTCCCTTAGCAGAACGATCCAAAGAGATGCTGAGTCAAAGTCTGGAAATCTTAAGCAAATACCGACAAAATCTGCTTCTTGTCAGTGCAGGTGGCATTTTAAATCCTCAGAATGTCAGGGAAAGATTGCAAATGGGCGCAGATCTTGTTCAAATTTATTCAGGGCTTGTTTTCTATGGACCTGATTTTTTTAGAGATACAGCCAAGTTGATGAAGGAGCATTCCGCGTGACAGGAACAGGGGCCAACGCCAAAAAGAAAATCAGAAAAGACCGATGGGTTCCCGTCGTCGCTGGCTTTTTGAAAAAGGATGGCCGAGTTCTTGTGGGGCAACGTCCTGAAAACCATTCTCTGGCAGGACAATGGGAATTTCCAGGCGGCAAAATTGAAGCTGGGGAAACTCCTGAACAAGCCCTAGCCCGTGAACTGGAAGAAGAACTTGATATCGATGCCAATATCGGTGAATTAAAAATGGCATGCACTCACTCCTATGGAGATGTTGGCATTCTGATCCTCTTCTACGAAGTTTTATTCTGGAAAGGCGAACCCAAGGCGAAGCATCACTTAGCCCTGGAGTGGATCTATCCTGAAGAACTCTTGGATCGATCGATCCCTGAAGCGAACCGTAAATTGATCGACCAAATTTTTAAAGCCTTGGGTGTCCAATGGCCAAAATCACCTTAATCTGCGATCAACCTGAACATCCCTGGGCCTTAGAGTTTCAAAAATCCCTGGCCTGTCTTGGCGACCATGTCGAGTTGTACCATCCTGAATCCTCGATTTTCGCAGCTACAGATTTTGTGCATTTTTTGATTTTTGATGAAAGTCCTCAATTCCCTTGGAAGAATCTTCTGAAAAGTAGCCTTTGGGGGGCCTGGCAAAAGTCGAAATTTATAGCCAGCTTTTTTGAGTGCACTGAAAAAAGTTTTCATAACCCTCAGGTGCGATGGCTTTTAGAGTTGTGTGACCTGATCACACTTCCGTCTCCGGACTTGCTGGTCAGATTTCATCGCATGGGTTTAATGGATGAAACACTTCAATTGGAAATTATTCCCGCGCAGATTTTTTCCCTGCCAGAAGAGATGGGCAGTGGAAAATTTCAGCATGAACATAAAGAATTAGAAGAACTTCTGACGCGAATTCAACCCTATATCCTGATTCCACTGAACTTTTCTTCTAAATTTTTAAAGTCTCCGTGGATTGAAATTTTAAAAGAGTATAGCCAAAGTTTTTCGCTGCTTTTTTTAGGTACAAAAGAGGATCCTCCACAAGATTTACCTCATAATCTATACACCTGCGGCAGCCTGAATGAAGCCGAACTTCAGTCTGTGATTCAACGAAGCCGAGCTCTTTCTGCAGCTTTTTTTCCCATTCCTCCTGGGAAGCTTTCTCGTTTAGCGAAAATGTGTCAGGCCTCGCAAACTCCGTGTTTGGCGGATGAACAACAGCTGCAACAGGTTCCCGGACTGGCTTTACCCGGAAGAACAGGATGGGTTTTAGATAAGGGGCTTCGCTCTTTAGAGGATGTCTTAAGAACATCGCCGCAACTCAGCCTGAAGTATTCGGCACAACCCCACGTGCTGACAAGCATGGATCAATCCATCAACTTGCTGAGCCGCTATTATAAAAAAATTGCTTCTGACTTCAACCGCGCCCTATAATGAGCCCATGGCGAAAGAGTCCCTTCCCACTCAACTCAATATTTGTTTAACTTCTTTGAATTTTCAAATCCTGGGAAGATCCACGGATCATGGTTTCGTGTGGCCTTTAGCAAAAGGCTTAGCCAATCAAGGCCACCAAGTGACAGTTATATCCAGCAAAAGTCCCTTAGGAAAACCTGAAATCACTCGAGATGGTGTGCGCGTTTTTTATTTGCACGAGGGCTTTCCCAATAAGTCCCACTTGCGCTTTGATGATGCCGTTTATGAAAAATTTTTGGAGCTGCATCAACAGTACCCCTTCCACTTAGTTCATTCGATGGATGCATCGGCCTTTAAAATTGGCCGTCGAAAAAAATATCACCAAGTTTCCGTCAGCTATGACGTGGAAGCCACGCGGATGTCAGAACTTTTTGCCATTTTAGGTATGGAGCAAGAAACCCCTTTAGGAATGCTGCAAACAGGGTTCGCCGTTGTCTATGAATTTTTGAAATCTTATCTAACCCGTGATCGAAATATTCTGAACACGGCCGATGGGGTTTTTGTTTCAAGCCCAAGGCAGCGCATTTTTCTGGAGCGCTACTATGCCTATCCTGATTACCACACTTACTCGGTTCCCTATGGTGTTGAGCTGGCAGATTTTTCTCCTAAAGAAAAAAGTTTAGAGATTCGTCAAAAGTTGGGGATTTCAGAAGAGGCCCATGTTGTTGTCACAACTTCCGACATGACAGACCCTCGAGAAGTTATCCATTTATTAAAGGCCTTTGAGATTGTGGCGATCAAAAAAAATCAAATTTTTCTTCTTATTCTTGGAGATGGCCCTCACTTCAAACAAGTCGAGTTTCAAATGTTAAACCTTGCCCTTGGAAGTCGTGTTTTTATGACGGGATCCATGACGGCCATTGAAATGGCAGATTATATTTCTGCTGGGGATATTTTCATCAATCTGAGCTCGAAAACAACTGGGTACGATGCCAGCATTCTGGAAGCCATGGCCCAGAAAAAGGTGGTTATTGGATCTGAGCTGAGTCCACTTGCCGATGTGATCGAAGATGGCGTGGATGGTTTTTTACTTCGACCTGCGGATAGCGAATCCTTGTCTCAACTGCTTTTGGAGTTATTTTCTGGAGGCATGCCTTTGGCTGAAATTGGTGATCGTGCTCGACAAAAAATCATCAATATTTTCGATACCAAAAAAATGGTTTTCGCCCTGCTGGATGCTTATCGCAAAATTCTTGTGAATTCTGGTCGATTTAAGTCTTAGAATTTTGTATTGCGCCGTTGCACTTCGCGAAGAAGCTCTGGTCAGATGCTAAGCATTCATTCATACTTAAGTTGTTTTATGGACTTAAACGAGGTTTTGAGATGAGCATGACAAAAGCAGATTTGATCAATGTTGTGGCTGAAAAAGCTGGAATCACTCGCGTAAAAGCGGAAGCTGTTGTGAATACCATTTTTGATTCCATGGTCGAATCTTTGATGAAAGATGATCGCATCGAAATCCGTGGGTTTGGTTCCTTCGTCAATCGTAAATACGATGCCTACAAAGGCCGTAATCCCCGCACAGGAGAAGTCATCAACGTCGAAGAAAAAAAGCTCCCTTTCTTTAAGGTAGGTAAAGAATTGAAGGAAGACCTGAACGAGTAGTTTTGGTCCTGCATCGAACATATTCGATCTGTTTCTAAAGAACGTTTCACAAAAAAACTTGGTGTCGCTTCCGAATTGGAAATGGCGATGATTCGTAAGCATCTTCAGGCTGTGTTTGCTTTATAGAAAAGCTGTGGGGGATATCAAAGAGAAAAAGCCAAGGAAGAGTTGCCTTGGCTTTTTTCATTGGGTTTTGTCTATAGATCTCGTTGAGCTTTTAATAAAATAGTTCTGTCTTGAGAACTAGAATCTTTCACTGAAAAATAAATATCATAATTATAAAAGTCACCGCCACCCATCCCATCTGTATCTAATTCTACTTTTACGTTTTGGATGGAAAAACACTTTCCCAATGGGATTTTGATGCCACTATGATCTTTATCTGAATTTCTATAACCTTTGTCATCAAAAGAGACCACATAAAGATTTGCATTTCCTTTATATGAACCTGTTCCTGAGGTCACATCTGAAGCATTAAAATCACTGGGCTTAATGCCTTTGTAAGACTCACCTTCTGGAACTTGAATCGTTTTATTGAAGCAAACTTTTTTTGTGTACTTAATCCTTAAGGCTTCTGATTTATCTTTAAATTCTTGGGCATAATCTCTGCGAACGAAAGTATCTGCCAAAGCCACTTGAGATAATAATAAAGTCGACGTAGAAAAAACCGCGAACATTTTTTTGACGATTTTAAACATAAATTTCTCCCTCTAAAAAAATTGTTAGATCTATACTTTTACTTCTATATAAAAAAGCTATTTTACTGATAGTCAGGAGCTACATAAGCTGGGGTTATCGGGTAAGCGAAGCTCTTATACTTAGTTAAATCTGGGGTATTTGCTTTCTGATAAAAGTCATCCCAACTTTTCGCCAACAAAGCGGCAGATCGACTTAGTTGTAGAACAATCAAAGGTTTGAATTTTTGAGCAACAAGTCTGGCCTCAGGTCGTTCGGCGGGAGTTCTTAATTGCATCCCTTTTTCTTGCTTTATTTCTGATGGCTTTGTCATGACATCCAATTTGTACATGAGAGCTTTTTCAGATTGCGCTGTGACAGTTAATTCCTTCATCGCTGCAATCACCGAAGAAGAATTCATGAACTTTTCTTTTCCATGAGACTTTGCCTTTTTAATAATTTCACCAATGATTTCTGGAGAAAGTTCATTCACAACAGAATCCTCATAGAAAAAATGAATACCACCATGGCCATCAGCATATCCATCATAATCATAAGAAGAGTGAAGGGGCATTGATGCATCCCCAACGTAATGACCCATCAACCCCATATTTGTCATCATATCAAAAACTGCTTTATTATAGGGAAATTGATCATTTCTTTCATCATTCTTACTTGCAGGGATAGGCCTTTGCTGAGCCACGGATGCAAACGAAAATGCTCGATCAAAAAACTGCCCAGCTCGCCACCAAAGACTTCCTAATTCCTCTGGAACTGACTGGATAGGCTTTTCCTTCAAGGCGCTTTGAAAGCCAGTGTACTGCTTGATCACATCTTGGTAATTTTCAGAAACTTGATCATAAGAAACATCAAGCAAGTCACCATTGATAAAATGGGATGGATTTTCTACCTTACGAACATCATTTCCTAAACTTTTCCAATAAATATCTGGAACATCACAAAGATGCCCCATCATATCACCACGACCCAACATGAAGTTTTTTAGAGATTCATTTTTCAGTAAATAAACAGCCGATCTACATACAAGATGGTGCCCACGACTTCCCCAACACCAAGCTTGGCTACTTGCAACCATGGTCACTATGAAAAGAGATTTTTTTATCATATGTAAACTCATTGGAACTCCTTTTTTCAATTCATGCGCTTATTTTTCAAGCAAACTAAACGAAAAAAAAAAAAAAAATCCATTGCAAAAATGTAGTTAGGTGAATCTTTATTAAAAGAAGAGGAAAGCAAGAAAAACCGTGAATTCTTTTCATATGAATTTTGAAGAATTCTTCAATATAAGGAGGGCTTGCTTGAAAAACATAGTCCTTCCTTCCTAATATTTTTTTGTTTGCTTGAGCACTTCCATTTCGGAAGTAAATCCAAATTCAGAAGCATGCTACTCCATTGTGAAGTATTTAAAGTCGCGGATGGAGTTGTAGTTGTGTAGCGCCATGAATAAACGCTCCACGCCCAGTGCGATGCCGGCGGTGGGGGGCATGCCCTTTTGTAGATCTTGCAGGAATTCGGTATCCAGAGGGATGGCTTCTTTTCCTAGGCGGAGCTTTTCTTCCAAATCTTTTTCGAAGCGATCTTTTTGTATCAGAGGATCTGTCAGCTCATCGAAGGCGTTGGCAATTTCAATGCCGTGGATGAAAAGCTCAAACCTCTGTGCCCAGCCCTGGTTATTGCATCTGGCCAGCGCCGCCTGAGAGGGAGGATAATCCGTCACAAACAAAGCAGGATATTTTTGAAAGCTGGGCTCGACTCGCTTCAAATACAGTCGATAAAATAAATCATCCCAGGAATCCGAAGAATGTGTTTCCACTTCCGATGCATGACATAGTTGCAAGAGCTGCTGAAAACTTGTCTGCGGAGTCAAATCAAACTGAAAGTGCTGTTGAAATAATTCTGCCATCGTAACCACAGGAATGGACTGAGGCTGTCCCCCCTGCAGATAAGCCAAAAGTTTTTGTATCATTTCCTGCAAACTTTTTAAACTTCCCCCCACTTCATACCATTCCAACATTGTGAACTCGGGCTGATGCTTTTCTGAAATTTCGCCATTGCGAAAACATGGCCCCAAATCAAAGATGTGAGTCAATCCCCGGCAGATGAGTTTTTTCGCATGCAATTCAGGAGACGTGGGCAAATAGAATTTCTGACGACGTCGACCCATTTGAAATTCCGTAGAGAAAACATCCAAGCTTGGCTCGGTTCCAGGACAAGCAACCAACCGAGGCGTTTGCACTTCAAGGTAGCCCTGCTGAAGAAAAAAGGAGCGCACTGATTGAATGAACTGACACCACTGACGATAATTTTCTATCATAGACAAAGCTCCTTTTTTCCAGGCAAAATATTTCTATGAGCTTGGATCCCAACTTGATCTACCAGATTGGCCAAAAAATTCTTCAAAAAAATTCATTTTTTGATGAAATTCATCTGCGTGCCATCCATGAAAACCGTCGTCAATTCGTTCTTCGACAAGGAAAACTGGAACAACATGACCTGAAATTAGACCAGGGAATGGTGATCGAATTTATGAAGGAAGATCGCCATCTGCATTTAGCGACGGGATGGATCAGTGATTCTGCAGCCCTTGAGCTGATGGAAACAGCCTGCCAAAACTGGACCCTCTGGAGTCCTTATCTGATGCCCCTTCCATCCTTGCAAAAACAAAGCACAAGCTCTTCCAAGCAACCTCACGCCGTGGAAGATTTTTTTTCTCAAAAGCAAAATCTCCCCATTCCTGAAAAGGAAATTTTGGAAAAACTGACGGAGCTGAACAACTGCATGCAGATTAGTCCCCTGATTGCTCAAAGAACCATTTGGAGTTTTCTTATTGATCATGATCAGGTCTATTGGAATAACTTGGGGAAACTAATTCATCGACGTCGCCCTCAGTTGATCAATAGTTTTGAAGTGACGGCTCATCGATCTGGCCTGAGCCAAACTCGAACAGATGGAGGCGCTTTTCAACGCTCTCGACAGGATACCCCAGATTTTTACTTTCAAGAAAAATCTCTGAAAAATCGACTGATCGAATTGGCAGAACAAGCATGCCTTCTTCTGGATGCTGCTGAGTGCCCCCAAGAAAAAACACAACTTTTACTGGCCCCTGATCAAATGGCCTTGCAAATCCATGAAACGGTGGGACACCCCCTTGAAATGGATCGTATCCTGGGGGATGAACGCAACTTTGCTGGCAGCAGCTTTGTCCAATTGGAAGATTTTGGCAGTCTGATTTACGGTAGCCCTTTGATGAATATTCGTTTTTCTCCCCATGCAAAGAATGATTTATCCAGCTATCACTTTGATGACTGCGGCCAAGAAAGTCATTCCGTTGCTTTGATTGAAAAGGGAGTTTTGCAATGTGCTCTTTCTGGACGAGACAGTCAGGGACGCACAAGAAAATCTGGAGTTGCAAATTCGCGAGCTCAATCTTGGAATCGCCCTGCCATTGATCGCATGGCCAACGTGAATCTAGAACCTGGAGACACAAACTTGAAGGACCTGATAGCCAACATTGAAAGCGGAGTATTGATGGAGTCCTGTCGAAGTTGGTCCATTGATGATTTCCGTAATAAGTTTCAATTTGGCTGCGAAATTGCGTACCGAATTCGAGATGGTCAAATCAGCGAAATGCTTCGAAACCCCAACTACCGTGGACAAACATTAAACTTTTGGAGATCTTTGAAGGGACTCAGTCGAGAATCGCAAAGCATCGGCCTTCCCTTTTGCGGAAAAGGAGAACCCAATCAAGTCGCCTTTGTCAATCATGCGAGCCCCTACGCACTGTTTGATCAGGTGGAAATTTTTGGAGCCTAAATGAATTTTCACGAAGAACTGCATCGTTTTTTTCAAAAATATTCTGAAGAAATGTTTCAATTTCTGAAACCAGACGAGCATATGAGTCTGACTTTGCAAGCAGAGCAAAGCCAATTTGCCAGATGGAATCATGGAAAAATTCGTCAACTGAGTCAGGTCACTCAACTTCAAATCATCGCCTTACTGAAAGTTCAGCAGAAGACCTCGAAAGTTCTTTTTTCATGGACTTTGGGTGAAGAAGAAAATAAGCAACGCTGTTTCAAAGTCATGGCGGAGTTACGAAAAAATCTAGAATGGCTTCCTGAAGATTTAGCATGGGTTCCATTCAAGAATGCAGGAAAAGAATCATTTTACGATCGACGCCCCATTCTCCCCTTAGAAAATTTAAGCCAATGCCTTCGTTTTGGATCACAAAATGATATCGTAGGCATTGCTGTGCAAGGTCCCGTTGTGCGTGGATCCATCAATTCTCTAGGACAGGACATGTGGTATTCCGTGGACCAATCCTACTTTGATTATTCCATTTTTCATCCAAGCCAAAAAGCAGTGAAAGACTTTATTGCTTTGGATAACACCAGCATGGACACTGTCGTTCATCGGATTGAAAATCAAATACAACAACTATCTATGTTTGATCGACCTTTACGAAAAATACCAAGGGGATCCTATAAAGCTTATCTTGCCCCTGGAGCCATTCAAGAAATCACAGATAAATTTCAATGGAATGGATTGAGCCAAAGAGCGGTTCAACAAAAGCAAAGTGCTTTTTGCAAATTAACAGATGGAATGACTTGCTTTCATCCCTCTTTTCATTTGCGAGAAAATTTTGACCTTGGTTTGAATGCCAGATTTAATTCTTTAGGAGAAATCCCAAAATCTCAGGTCCCCATCATCCAAAATGGAAAACTTGTACAATGGCTGACAAGTTCTGTCAGTGCCCAAGAGTACGGAGTTCTTTCGAATCAAGCAGATCTGATGGAATCCTTTCGATCTCTTGAAATCTTACCTGGAACCTTGAGGGAAGAAAATATTTTACCAACTCTGGAGCAAGGACTCTATCTTTCGCGACTTCACTATTTGAATTTTTCAGATTTAGCCAATGCTCGCATCACCGGGATGAGTCGCTATGCCTGTTTTTGGGTGGAGGATGGACAGCTTGTAGCTCCCATTGAAGATGCGCGCTTTGATGTCAGTCTTTATGATCTGTTTGGCAAGAACCTACTCCAGATCACAAATTTTCAAGAAAAGTTTTTCTCGACTTGGACCTATGATGAACGAGTTCTTGGTGGATGTTTCGTCCCCGGAGTCTTAGTGCAAGATTTTCCCATCACAATGTAAACTCCTTCATGCAAGGGTGTGTCTGAAAAAAGTTTTAATGTTTTTTAACTTTCCATCGGTGGGGCTTCGATCTATAGTTTTTCTGTTTGGACAAAAGGAGATCCCAATGAAACAGAATTTGCAAATCGATTTAAAAAATTTGATCAACGAAGTCTTGCACTCAAAAAGCCTGGCTCCGGTACGATCTGAAATGAAACGCATGGGTGCCGAGCTGAAGAAGTTGAATGCCACGGTGAAACCGCAAGCCCAACAAACTTTGAAGCAAGCGGAAGCTCGCTATCAACAAGTTTTGAAAAACTTGCACCAAGCACAAAACGAAATCAGCAAAACAGCTGTTTTAGTGAAAAAAAGTGCTCAACAACTTGAGAAAAAACTGACTCAGTACAAAAAAGTTGTTTTGAAACAAAAGGCAAAAGCTCAAAAACCTGCCTCAAAATCACGCAAAGCAACAACAACGAAAAAAACGACAAAAAAAGCAACGCGAAAAGCGAAATAAGCAGCTGATTTTTTTCAAAGCACCCCCTATGATTCAGGAATTCAACCAACATAGGGGGCGCATTCATGCCAAATCATCCGATCACTTCGACTCAAAATGAATTTATTCCTCGCCACATTGGACCCAATCAAACAGAAGTCCATGCGATGCTCTCTGAATTAGGTTTTTCTCAGCTGGAAGAACTGATTCAGCATGTTGTTCCCAAGCCGATTCGTTCGCAGGAAGCTTTGCATTTGGGTGAAGGACCTTCTGAATATCATGCTACGAAAAAGTTGGCAGCCATGATGGAGAAAAATAAAGTTTTTAAATCTTATTTGGGCCAGGGTTTTCACGACACATTAACGCCGACAATTATTCAAAGAAATATTTTAGAAAATCCGGTATGGTACACAGCCTATACTCCGTATCAGGCTGAAATTGCTCAGGGACGCCTAGAAGCCTTGTTGAATTATCAAACAATGATTGCCGACTTGACGGGTTTAGAAATTGCCAATGCCAGTCTTTTGGATGAGGGAACCGCGAATGCTGAAGCCATGACGATGGCCCACTCTTTATCAAAAACAAAGTCTGACAAGTTTGTTGTTTCACCTGATATGCATCCTCATGTGTTGGAAGTTTTGAAAACTCGCAGTCAAGCTGTTGGGCTTCAGATGGTCGTTCAAAATCCTGCTGAGTATGATTTTTCATCGGCCGTCTTTGCTGTTTTTCTTCAATACCCTTCTACCCATGGAGTTATTCATGATGTGAAAGCTTTGGCAGAAAAAGCTCACCAACATGGAGCCATGGTCATTGCTAGTTGTGACCTTTTATCCTTAACGCTTTTACAGGCTCCTGGTGAATGGGGTGCTGATATTGCTGTTGGAAATTCTCAGCGCTTCGGAGTACCGATGGGTTTTGGCGGCCCCCATGCTGCATTTATGTCCACCAAAGATCAATACAAACGATCTATGCCTGGCCGTCTTGTTGGAATCAGTGTGGATAGCCAAGGTCAATCTGCTTTGCGCTTAGCTTTGCAAACTCGTGAACAGCATATCCGTCGCGAGAAGGCGACCAGCAATATTTGCACGGCTCAGGTTTTGTTGGCGAACATGGCTTCGATGTATGCTGTTTATCACGGACCTGCGGGTTTGAAAAAAATGGCTTTGAGAATTCATAAATTAACTCAAGCTTTAGCTGTGGGACTTGAGCGTGTTGGCTTGAAGGTTTCTTCCCATCATTTCTTTGATACTGTGTCTGTTCGAACGAATGAAGCTCAAAAAATTTATGATCGAGCCCTTCAACATAAAATCAATCTGTGGAAAGTGGATGATCAACACCTTTGCGTTTCCTTGAATGAAACGACAACTCACGAAGATGTGAACGAATTATTGCATATATTTTCCCAGGGAGCCGCCCTTGGATTTTCAGTTTCTTCCTTGATCACGGCTGCTGACGAGCTGAATATTCCCAATCACTTGATTCGCACATCGAAATATTTGCAACACTCTGTTTTCAATTCCCACCACTCTGAAACAAAAATGCTTCGCTATATTCATAGTCTGCAAAATAAAGATGTGACTCTGACTCACTCCATGATCCCACTCGGATCATGCACAATGAAACTGAATGCCACAAGTGAATTGGCTCCAGTCAGCTGGGAAAAAGTGGGACGCGTGCATCCATTTGTTCCCTTGGATCAAGCCGCTGGTTATCTAGAAATGTTCCAAGATTTAGAAAAAAAACTTTGTGACATCACTGGCTTTGCTGGAATTTCTTTGCAACCCAATGCGGGTTCTCAGGGTGAATACGCTGGTTTACTGGTGATTGAAAAATACCATCAATCCCGTGGAGAATCTCATCGCCGCATTTGTTTGATACCTGCTTCGGCTCATGGAACAAATCCTGCCAGCGCTGCGATGGTAAATATGCAAGTTGTGGTTGTTCCCTGTGATGAACAAGGAAATGTGGATGTTGCAGCTCTTCGACAAAAGGCGGAAGAGCATGCGAAAAACTTAGCGGCATTGATGATCACTTACCCATCTACCCACGGGGTTTTTGAAGAAAGCATTCAAGAAATTTGCCAAATCATTCATAAAAATGGTGGGCAGGTTTATATGGACGGAGCCAACATGAATGCCTTGGTAGGATTGTGCAAGCCTGGAGCCTTCGGCCCTGATGTTTTGCATATGAATTTACATAAAACTTTTGCAATTCCTCATGGCGGAGGAGGTCCCGGAGTTGGCCCCATCGGCGTGGCAAAACATTTAGTGGAGTACTTACCTGGGCCTTGCAATGATGGACATCTTCGTAAAGATTCCATCAGCAGTGTGACCTCAGCCCGATGGGGAAGCGCCAGTATTTTGCCCATCAGTTGGATGTACATTGAAATGATGGGTTCATCAGGTCTGAAGTTAGCGACTGAAGTTGCCATCTTGAATGCAAATTATATCGCAAAAAAACTATCTGCTTTTTATCCCGTACTTTACAAAGGTAAAGAAGGATTGGTTGCCCATGAATGCATTCTGGACTTACGACCTTTGAAAAAAACTTCGGGCATTGATGTGAATGATGTGGCCAAACGTTTGATGGATTACGGTTTTCATGCTCCGACAATGAGTTTTCCTGTTCCTGGAACACTGATGGTCGAGCCAACAGAAAGTGAATCCAAGGCAGAATTGGATCGCTTTATTCAAGCGATGATTCAAATTCGCCAAGAGATTGATCGCGTGGAAAAAGGTCAGTGGACTTTGGAAGATAATCCTTTGGTGCATGCTCCTCACACGATGGCTGTCATTACTGCAGACGAGTGGAACCACAAATACACTCGTCAAGAAGCAGCCTTCCCATTGCCTTGGCTTACTGGAAATAAACTTTGGCCAGCTGTGGGTCGCGTGGACAATGCCCACGGAGATCGTCATTTGATTTGCTCTTGCCCTCCGGTGGAGTCTTATCAAGCTTAAAAATGAACGGGAAGTCGGTGATCCAATGAAAAAAACTCTGCTGGTACGTTTTGATAAAATCGGAGATTTGATCTGCACCCTTCCCGTCGATCAAATGCTTTCTTTGGAAACATCGGTGCATTGGTTACTGAGCGATCAAGTGAAGGGACTGATGCCTTATGTTCAACCCATCAGGACATTTGAAAGTTTTTCTTTATCTTTTCAATGGAAGAATTTTTTTCAACTCTTGAAATGGTTGCGCCAGCAGAAGTTTGATCAGTGCCTTGTCTTTTATGCACCCAACTGGGTGCTATGGGCCGTCTTCTTTTCAGGCATTCCAAAACGTTTTGGACGCCTTTCCAAGCCATTATCATGGCTTGTTTTTCATCAAGGCTTAAGGCAAAGGCGATCGCAATCCTTAGAACATGAATACACTTACAATCAGGATTTGATGTTGGCTTTCTTGGAAAAAATGAATGGATGGAAGAAGGAAGATCTATCTGCCTTGAAAGAAAAGACCCAGTCCCTGTATTTGCAACTTCAAGCACCATCGCAACTTCAATGGATCGAGCGTTTTGGTTTATATTCAGCCTACACGGTGGTTCATCCAGGAATGAGTGGGTCTGCTTTGAATTGGCCCAGCAGCTCTTATCAAGAACTGATCACTCAACTTTTGAATCAGGGAAAAACAGTTGTCATCACGGGAACTCGCAGTGACGAAATTTATTTAGCTCCGCTTCGACCTTTGTTTGAAAAACATCCCAAGGTGATTTGGTTGGCGGAAAAATTGGATTTTGGACAACTGCTTTTTGTTTTATCGCGAGCAGAAGCTGTTTTGGCTCCTTCGACGGGTGTTTTGCATTTGGCGGCCAGTCTTGGAAAAAAATCCGTGGGATTGTATTCTCCTTTGAAGTGCCACAGTCACTTAAGATGGGGGCCACGAGGGCCTGCCGTATCCGTGCATGCACCCAATGTGACCTGCCCCGCAGGACAAGGCGAATGCTTGAAGGACGCCTGCAATTTTCACCCCTGCATGGCAAAGATTTCAGTCGCAGATGTTCTTGCAACTTTGCTTAGCAAGAATTGACGGTGATATTTTGAAATTATTTGCTTGAATGAGTAACCTTATCAAAAGGCTGATTATGTCCATTTCATTTGAAGAATTATCAAAAGCAATTCAGTCACTTCAAACAGCTCTTGAACTTTATGATCAGTCCTCTTCCGATCCAGAAATCAAGAGAGCTTTTCGGGATGCCTGTATCCAGCGATTTGAATATTGTATAGAACTTGCTTGGAAAACATCGATGAAGTCTCTAGGATCAACAACTATGGCAGCCAAACCCGCAATTCGAGAAATGGCACGAAATAATTTGATCCATGAACCAGAATTGTGGCTCAGCTTTATCGAAGCAAGAATCAATACTTCACATTCCTATGATGAGGATATTGCCATCAACGTCTTCGAACACATTCAACGCTTTCAGCCAGAAGTGAAGCTGCTTCTTGAAAAACTGAAGAAAACATCATGAAATTTGGACTTTCCTCTCAGAATTATGAGCTAGTCTTAAAACTTGCTGTGAGACCTCTACAAGGTTTTTCAGCTAAGGTTTATGCCTTTGGATCTCGAGTGAGAGGGTCTCATCACCCATTTTCTGATTTAGATTTGATTTTTGATGATGATGTTTCCAATCAGAAAATCCCCTTATCCGTCATTTCAGAAATCAGAGAAA
>CAZFSX010000004.1:20052-26077 GCA_964522115.1 uncultured Pseudobdellovibrionaceae bacterium
TGCCCATCAAAGTTGATCTTGTTCGTAAATCTGAATTAGCTAAATCCTACCTATCTTCTGTCGAAAAAGAAATGGTTCTGATCCAGGATTGAATCTTTCATGGACATTGAAGTGCTGATCCTGTAATCAATCTATCGCGCTGGCTTACCCTGCTTTGAAAGAGATGACTGATCCCATGCTGATGCGATTATTTTATTTTTTGATAGTTTTTTTAGGAATCCTCCCTGTGGGGTTTTCTGCTGAAGTTTTTCAATGTGAAAAACTTTTTAAACCAGCACCTCTCATCAATGTCTTTTATGTTTCTCACCACGGGGATAAAATTATTCTTGGTCCAGACACCAGCTTAACCATTCAAAAAAGTGAAACAAGTCTTCGGCGTTTTTTCCAGGTTCGTGCTGATTTTTCTGTCCCAGACAGGGATCTGCTATGGAAAATGGAAAACCTCATGGCCCCTGCTTTGCGACTGTCTCCTCATCGAAAAGTTCCACTGCAGTCCTTTGAAATTATGATCGAAGATCTTTTTCTGTGGTTTGATAGTCTTGGTCTTTTAAAATCCATTGCTGCCGTTTATCCCGAATCCACGAAAATCTTAATTTCTAAAATGGAAGTGATTCCAAATTCAAGAATTCAAAAACTTGGAATTGTCGTTAGTTTTCATTTGATGGATAGCTCGTCTCGTTCTAAAAATTTAGACTCTCGTATTCCCGGATTGATCAAAAAAATTCATGGAAATTTAAAAAGTGATAGATCTTTATTCTTTTGGAAGCTTGAGCCTCAGTTTCATCTGAGGCAACTCGTTCTGAATACGGACTATCAATACTTCTCAATGGATACCCAAAAACAGGTCGCTCCCCAAGAGAGTCTCAGAGAAGATTCTTTCAAGCTGCTTCAAATCGATGTTCCCACCTATTTTGGACTTTTCCCTCTGCACCTTTTGACTCGTAAGTCGAAATTTTAAACAGGATGTTCTTTTTTTGAACGTCCTATAAGTAAATTTTCCATTCTGAAGAACAGAATTTCGAGTAAATAATTCATAACTTGACAAGATCGATGTTGAGATGTAATTTCCCCACGCTTTGGGAACTTACTCTTGAATAATGAAATGGCAAAACTGTTATGATTTATGCAAATTTTCTATTGATTTTTTTAATGACTGTCAATGTTTGGTCAAAGGACACATCCTGCAACCAAATATTTGAAAACCATTCCATGGATAATGTCTTGTACATGCCTTATCATTCATCTGAAGTTTGGCTTGATCTCGAGACTGTCTTGAGTGTCAAAACAACAGCTCATAATCATCGACCTCAATTTCAATTGCAAGCTGACCTGATTGTGCCCCAACAAAGTTTGCTTCAGGCTCTTCTTGATGTGGTAGATCCAACCAAACATTCTTCCAAGAGATCCTCAAAAGCATCCTACGGCTTAGAAATTTTACCGAAAGATACCTATCGATGGTTTGATCAAATGGGTATTTTGCAAGCGATCTCATTGATCTACCCTAAGTCTACAACCATCCATATTTCAACATTGGAAGTGATTCCTGAACCCTCTTTACAAAAGTTAGTTGTTCGAGTGGAATTTAGTTTAGTGGATCACTCAACAACGCCTCAAGACATTGATTCATTTTATTTGAAATTGATGGAAATTTTGGACACTCCCCGAAAAAAAATCAATCCCTTTTTATTTTGGAAAAAGCAACCCAAACTTGGCTTGGATCATTTTGTGATCAATACCCCATTTCAATATTTTTCAAGTTTCCAAAAGGCTCCTCGGCGGAGTTCTGGTTCACAGAAAACTGGAGTTCATATTTTACAGCCCTTTGACATACCCACGGATATAGGACTTTTTCCTCTGCATCTTTTTTATAAAGAATAATCTTCTATTCTTCCTGCGGAGCACCCGTGCGACGTTGTCGCTTTTTTTCGCTATGAATGGACTTTTCTTTCAAACGTCGCTGTTTGGATCCAAAGGTAGGCTTGGTGGCAATTCTTTTTTTCACTGGAGTGAAGGCCTTTTTAAGTAAGCCCTGAAGTTTTTCAAAACATTCTTTTTTATTCATATCCTGAGATTTATGCACTTGAGAACTTAAGACAAGACAACCTTCCTTCGTGATAAATCGAGATAGATTTTTTCCAATTTTATATTTTTGCTGTTCGCTTAAAACCTGGCTATTTTGAAAAAACCAACGCATCTGCACTGCTGAATTCGTGCGGTTCACCGACTGCCCACCAGCACCTGATGCACGCATCACTTCAAATTCAAATTCAGTGTAGGGAATATTGATCATCAGGGAAAAACCTCGAATTCTTTCAGCTTAACAAGATTGCTCTATGGAAGTTTCAATTTTATTTCTTTGATCTTCTGTCATTGACATATATTTTCGTGACTCAGAAGAAAAGTCCATTGCTATTTTACAAACCTGAAGAAGAAATAGTCTGTCAATAAACTATCGATCACCTCGCCAAGAAACCTAACACTGACTTTATTTCATTCGTTAAAGAAATAGATTTTTCCTGTGCGTGATGAAACAGATTCTCTAGCGGCAACCAAACTATATCATCGTGCTCTTTGGGATTTAATTGAATTTTTTGATCACCAATCTCTATCGTGATGTTGAACTGACGAACCCTTTTTCCTTTCGCTGTTTGATAATCAAAGGAAGGTAAAATCAAACCAAATGATAATATTCGAATACCTAACTCTTCTTGTGTTTCACGAACGAGGGTTTGCAGCAAATCCTCTCCATTCTCTACACCTCCGCCAGCGAGCTCCCAATATCCTCCTAAAAAGTCATCTGGTACTCGACGAACAAGTGCCACTTTACCTTCTCGTATTGGTAAAACTCCAACACAATACTTTGAAATTCCATCCATTTCAGACTGAGAACGAAATTGTTGCAAATGTTGATTTAAATCCTTAAATGTCATAGTATTTCCTTTTGAACAAATTGGACGAATTCACTTCCCCACTCTGTACTCGAGTTCTTCCAATATGTTTCATCTAAACTTGGAATAGCCACACTCAATCTTCCATTTAAATATTCCTCTGTACCTTTTAGAGAACATCTTATCAATGGTCGAATGTTCTGAGTAAACGGGAAACAATTATAATCTTTGGACCAAAAAACATGAGTGGCTATGGGAGCATAGCCGAGCTCTGAAAATTTCCACAATTTCCCTTTAGAATTTAACAGCTTGGATTTCAATTCATCTGTTGCTTTTATTTTAAGTGAATACCAAGATACTTTTTTAATTTCTGAATTCAGTTTCGGAATTTCAATTTCCGCATATTGACCTAGAATTTTTATCATCGCGTTCACATTTCGTTCGCGATCATGAAGAATAGAATCAATTTTCGGATACAAACTCTTAGCAACAACTGCAGAAAATGGACTCATTCTAAAATTCAGGCCAAATCCAGAGAAATCAACATCTGAATAATTTTTACAATTATGAAATGACCCTGGACTTGTTATTTCTTGCAGTCTTTTATAAAAATCTGAATTTGATGTTACAATCAAACCACCTTCTCCAACGGAAATGGTTTTCTTTCTTTGTAATGAACCGAATGAAATATCACCAAAGCTACCAACAACACCTTGCTTCAGCTCAGAATAATGAGCATGAGAAAAATCTTCGATCAAATAAAGACCTTTCTCCGTGCAAATATTTTTTAATTCATTGATCATTGCAGGAACCCCCCACATATGAACCACGATCACAGCTTTTGTCTTTGGACCTAATACTTTCAGCAAGGATTGAGGATCTAAATTGCCAGTATTTTGATCTACATCAGCAAGTACTGGTATTAAACCGAGATGAACAAGGGGAGTTACTGCTCGAATAAAAGTCATGGAAGGAACGACAACTTCATCCCCTGGTTGCAGCCCAAGAGCAAGTAAACTTGCATGCAAACCACTCGTACCTGAGTTGCAAAAAATTCCGAATTTTGCTCACATCTTTTCTGCATATTGAGTGGGTACTTCTTGATACAAATCACCAAGATTCCATGAATTAAAAAGATCTCCTTTGCAAAACTCAACAAGCTCAGTTCCAATATTCGAATCATATTTTGGCCATTGATACATGATACTTCTCTCCATTTAATTTTAACATATTTATAAACATTACAAATAGAACAATACACACAGGAACCAACAAAGCAGTTAATCCAGTTAAATGAAAGGCATTAAAGATCCACAACAGTAAGCTACCTAACAACTGACCAATATCTGCAGCTAATGCTAACACTAAAAATAACTGTCGCTGAAATGTAGCCCCATGTTTCAACATATGCTTTTCACAAATTGAAATACATAAAGGATAAATCAAAGCAGCAATAAGACCTCCACCCAGCAAAATTCCAAACGAAATGGAAATCTTGGATGATAAGAATGCACCTAAACCTACAAAAAGCGCTTGCAACAAAGTACTTAGTCCGATGGACAGAAATACCCACTTTTCTTGAATAAATCTTTTCAAAACAAACTTTGCTGCTAAAATTTGCCCAATCATAAATATAATGGGATGCAGTCCTAATACCATGGATAAAAACGCCTCGATATCTGATGAATTCTGATTTCTTAGAAAATATGGAACGCCTACTATCCATATTTTAAATACAGTAATACTCATTAAATATATAATTAATACTAAGGCTAAGGATTGATCATTTTTTACCCACCTTAGAAAATCTAAAAATGAATCTTTTGGGTTTACTGTTATGCTTTCTAATTTTTTCATACTTATCGAACGAATAAAATATGTCAGAACTAATACCGGTGTTATCAGGCAAATAGATGTATATCCAAAAAGATGTAATTCATTCTGGATAAACTTCACGGCAAGGGATCCAAATACACTACCGAGTGTCATTCCAACTGCTGTCAAAACCTCACTGAAAGCAGCTTTACTTACAACATCATTTTTTTCATTACGCTTGGATAATTCAAAAATCCAGATTTTACTGAGAGGCCGAAGTAAACCTAGGCAAACACCCTGAAGAAACATAAATAAACTTATGTAGTTCATTGAGCTCAAGCCCACCGCACCCACAGCCAAAATTGATTGAAATAATCCAGTCCACATAATCATTTTTTTGCTGTTAAGTTTGTGAATAAATCTGGTTGATAAAAATCCGACCAACAGAGATCCAACGTTATAAAACAAAAGAACCTGACTCACTTGACCTAGAGAATAACCCTTTGACTGAAGTAACCACGGCAAAGCAACAATTAAAAACTGAATACCATATCGAGTTAAAAATGAAGGCCCATAGATAATTGCATTAAAGCGCATAAGAAAATCTCTCTACCCATTTTTTGACTTCAGGAAATGTGTCAAAATCCTTATCTAAAATCTCCTCTTTGGAAAACCATCGACAATCATCAGATTCAAGACTATTCAACTTCAAATTCTCAGTCTTTGCTGTTGCTGCATAAATACAGTCAATATGCTCATGCTGATCTTTTTTGATGACATTTAACTGCATTCCTTCAGGACGAACTAAAGGACCACAAAACTTTTCGCCAAGTAACTCAATTTCTAGACCTGCTTCTTCCCGTACTTCACGTCGAGCAGCATCATCGGGAGTTTCATCTTTTTCAACATGACCACCTGGTGGCAACCACTTATTTAATTTCTTATGTTTGATAAATACAAATCGATCGGATGTTTCATTCTTCACATAGACGGTGACACAGAAGTGTCGTTGAAATTCATTTTCCTGACTTACCTCTGAACAGTTCCATTTTAAAATGTGAGATAATACATATGAACGTTCTTGATTCTTATCCAAATCATGACCCCACAACAACCATGTTGGTTCAGAAATGTTTGGATTTATTGAAAAATTAATTTCGCGTGGGATGACTGTTCTTAAAGATACTTTGCCCTCATGATTTTTATAAAGAAATTGAATTGGTTTCATAGTTTATGCCTTTCTTTTTTTGCAAACATTGATTGTAGATTGTGTTAATTGTTTGAACGTTACTTAGGTGTTGGTGAATATGTTGATGATAGTC